>URNU01000018.1 GCA_900549275.1 uncultured Collinsella sp.
CGTATGGCTACAACAGGGTGCTATAGTATTAGAGTTTTGTCTATCTTAGGGGTATTATCCCCTTTTTGAATTGCACCCTCTGGAGGCCCTATTCATGGAAGAGATGGAAGTCAATCACGTCGACGACATCCACGAGAAGCTGACCGACATGGTGGGCGATCGCGTCAAGGTTAAGGCCAACATGGGCCGTACCCGTGTCATCGAGCGCATGGGCACCATCAAGAGCGTCCACCCCGCCGTCTTTATCGTCGAGGTTGACGAGCGTCGCGGCCGCAAATCGCGTCAGTCCTACCAGTATATCGATGTTCTTACCGGCCAGGTCGAACTGTTCGACCCCGAGAGTGGCGAGCATATCTTTACCCCGCTCGGCAACCAGCTCGAGGAGCACTAACGGTGACCGATCGGTCCCTCATCCTTACCGCGCCGGCAAAGATTAACCTCTATCTGGGAGTTCATACCGAGCGCGACGCCCGTGGCTATCACAGGGTCGATTCCCTGATGGCAGCCGTCGGTCTTGTCGATACCGTGACGGTCACGCCCGCGCCGGCGCTGACCGTCCAAACCATTCCGGCATCCGATTTTCCTATGCAAAAAAATACGGCTTATCGGGCGGCAATCGCTATGGCCGAGTATTACGGTCGCGATGCCAACGTGTGCGTGACGATCGAAAAGCGTATCCCGCTGTGCGCCGGCCTGGGAGGTCCCTCGACGGATGCCGCTGCGGTCATTGTTGCCTTGGCCGAGCTGTGGGGTATCGACCGCGCCGACCCCGCGCTCGATGACATCGCTCGCGGTATCGGCGCCGACGTGCTGTTCTTTTTGCACGCGAGTCCCGCATTCTACGTGGGCGGGGGAGATGTGCTGGCCGCTGAGTATCCTGTGCTTCCGGCGACGCCTGTCATATTGGTCAAACCGCACGAGACGAGCGTATCAACGGTTGAAGCGTATCGACGATTTGATGAGAGCCCGGTGCCCGCGGACAAACCCGGTGCGATTGCTTCTGCCTTACGCGCCGGCGATGCCGAGGCGGCATATGCGCTCGTTCATAACAATCTGGGCGTCATATCCGCGCAGATGGAGCCGCGGATCCAGACGGTCCTCGACTGGCTGCGCGCACAGGAGGGAACCGTTGCCGTGGACGTGTGCGGGTCGGGTGCCTGCTCGTTTGCCATTTGCGATACCGTCGCTGCGGCAGCCCATCTTGCGGGAGCTGCCCAGCAAAATGGCTGGTGGGCCTGCGCGACTGAGCTTATTCCCAACACGGTTCAAATCGACGCGCCAAAGAAATAAAAATTTCTCTAGCACACGGCGAAAATCTTTGTTACTATAGTCGAGCTAACGGGTTGTGGCTCAGTTTGGTAGAGCACTGCGTTCGGGACGCAGGGGTCGCTGGTTCAAATCCAGTCAACCCGACCAGAGCATGAGGAGGGACCGCTTCTTGCGGTCCCTTTTTTTAGCTATTGTTGTGATACCGCGATACCCGCGGTATACTCATTCGAGCTTGTCTCGCTGTATTGTGGAGGTCTACATGTTTGGACTGAGGGCTCCTGAGCTCATCATTATTCTCGTCGTTGTCTTGATCATCTTCGGGCCTAAGAACCTGCCGAAGCTCGGCAAGTCCCTCGGCTCTACCGTCAAGAATATCCGTGAGGGTATGGAGGGCGACGATAAGGGCGAAACCAAGCAGGCCGAGGATGTCGTGGTCGAGGAGTCCAAGGAGGACAAGGAGATCGCAGAGCTCGAGGCCAAGCTCGCTGCTGCCAAGAAAAAGCAGGCAGAGGACAGCGACGCGGACGCAGAGTAGTCCCATCCCTTTGGGGTGAGCACCTGACCGGCTTGCCCGCAGGCTAGCCGGTCTTTTTCGTTTTGTTGACAGTTGATCGTTACATCATAGTTGGGGAGATATCCGTATGGACGCAAGCCAGATCGTACTGACCGCTGAGGGCCGCCAGAAGCTCGTCGAGGAGCTCGCTTGGCGTGAGGGCGATTACGCCAAGGAGATCGTCGAGGACATCAAGGAAGCCCGCGCGTTCGGCGACCTTTCGGAGAACTCCGAATACGACGCCGCCAAGGACAAGCAGGCCCAGAATGCTGCTCGCATTGCCGAGATTCAGGCCATTCTCGCCAACGCTCAGGTTGCTGCCACCACGGGCGATCTGACCGTCTCCATCGGTTCCACCGTTTCGCTGATTGATCCCAACGGTGAGGTCATGGAGGTCACGCTCGTCGGTACCACCGAGACCAACTCGCTCGAGCACAAGATTTCCAACGAGTCTCCGGTCGGCCACGCCATCATCGGTCACGGCGAAGGCGATTCCGTCGAGGTCGTTACACCTTCGGGCAAGACCCGCGTCTACACCATCGCAAAGATCGCACGCTAGACCACGGTCCCGCGTAAAGGTATGTTTTCGCTCCCTGGGACCGAATCCTGGGGAGCGTTTTAGTTTGAGGAGCTAACTATGGCAGAGAACCAGAACGCCGCCGAGCAGGCATCGACGCTCAACGACGAGCGCGCCACGCGCCTGGCCAAGCGCGCCGCCCTGTTCGAGGCGGGCCAGAACCCCTATCCCGAGCACTCCGAGATTGAGGACTACGTCGTCGACATTGAGGCTAAGTATGCCGGTCTCGCCGATGGCGAAGACACCGAGGACATTGTGAAGATCGGCGGCCGCGTGGTCGCCAAGCGCGGCCAGGGCAAGATTATGTTCATCGTCGTGCGCGACACGACTGCCGAGATTCAGCTGTTCTGCCGTATTAACGACATGGACGAGGCGGCCTGGAACACGCTCAAGGCCCTCGACCTGGGCGACATCCTGGGCGTGACCGGCGTGGTCGTGCGCACCAAGCGCGGTCAGCTTTCCGTCGCCCCCAAGCGCGCGACGCTGCTCTCCAAGGCCGTTCGCCCGCTGCCCGAGAAGTTCCACGGCCTCTCCGACAAGGAGACCCGTTATCGTCAGCGTTACGTCGACCTCATTGCCAACGATGATGTTCGCGAGACCTTCCGCAAGCGCTCGCAGATCCTCTCCACCTTCCGTCGCTTTATGGAGTCCGACGGCTACATGGAGGTCGAGACCCCCATCCTGCAGACCATCCAGGGCGGCGCTACTGCCAAGCCGTTCATCACGCACTTCAACGCGCTCGATCAGGAGTGCTACCTGCGCATTGCTACCGAGCTGCACCTCAAGCGCTGTATCGTCGGTGGCTTTGAGCGCGTCTTCGAGATCGGCCGCATCTTCCGCAACGAGGGCATGGACCTCACTCACAACCCCGAGTTCACCACGATGGAGGCCTACCGCGCCTTCTCCGACCTCGAGGGCATGAAGGCGCTCGCCCAGGGCGTCATCAAGGCCGCCAACAAGGCCATCGGCAACCCCGAGGTTATCGAGTACCAGGGCCAGACCATCGATCTTTCTGGTGAGTGGGCCAGCCGTCCCATGACCGACATCGTCTCCGACGTGCTCGGCAAGCAGGTCACCATCGATACGCCGGTCGAGGAGCTTGCCGCCGCCGCGCGCGAGAAGGGCCTGGAGATTAAGCCCGAGTGGACTGCTGGCAAGATCATCGCCGAGATCTATGACGAGTTGGGCGAGGATACCATCGTCAACCCCACGTTTGTGTGCGATTACCCCATCGAGGTCAGCCCGCTTGCCAAGCGCTTTGAGGACGATCCGCGTCTGACGCAACGCTTTGAGCTGGTCATCGCCGGCCACGAGTACGCCAACGCGTTCTCCGAGCTCAACGACCCGGTCGACCAGGCTGAGCGCTTTGCTGCCCAGATGGCTGAGAAGGCCGGCGGCGACGATGAGGCCATGGAGTACGACGAGGACTACGTGCGTGCCCTCGAGTACGGTATGCCTCCTGCGGGTGGCATTGGCATCGGTATCGACCGTGTAGTCATGCTGCTCACCAACCAGGCCTCCATTCGCGACGTCCTGCTGTTCCCGCACATGAAGCCCGAGAAGGGTTTCCAGTCCGGTGCCGCTGCCGCCAAGGCCGCCGAGGCCGGCAACGCCGAAAGCCCGTTCGTCAAGCCGCTCAAGCCCACGCTCGATTACTCAAAGATCGCCGTTGAGCCGCTGTTCGAGGAGTTTGTCGACTTCGATACCTTCTCCAAGAGCGATTTCCGTGCCGTGAAGGTTAAGGCGTGCGAGGCCGTCAAGAAGTCCAAGAAGCTGCTGAACTTTACGCTCGACGACGGCACCGGCACCGACCGCACCATCCTCTCCGGTATTCACGATTATTACGAGCCCGAGGACCTGGTCGGCAAGACTTTGCTCGCCATCACCAACCTGCCTCCGCGCAAGATGATGGGTATTCCCAGCTGCGGTATGCTGATCAGCGCCATCCATGAGGAGGAGGGCGAGGAGCGTCTCAACCTGATCCAGCTCGACGCCTCCATCCCCGCCGGCGCAAAGATGTACTAACTAGTTACGCGGTTCTACGAACCGCGTAACGGCTCGACGCTGCGCGCCGCCCAGAGCGACAATTTGTCATTCAAAAGGCAAGGCATGACCAGAAGGTCTATGCCTTGCCTTTTTCATGCCAACTTGTTCGCTCTGGACGGCGCTCGCTGACGTTGCCGAAACATCGGCGTTGCCTTGGTCCAGATGTGGCACTTGGGGACGGTCCTTTTCGTCGGGGCCTACCGGCGCATTGGGGGTTTGCGCCTTCCATGCATGACAGTCGTCTCTTTTATGTTTCCTTTAGCCGTTGCTGCTTAGGATGGGGGTTAGTCGGTAGGAAGGGAGTGTCTATATGGACGACGCGAGCGAGCGTGCAATCGAAGAGGACATGCTCGATCAGTTCAATTACTTTGACGATGAGGATGAGGAGCTGATCGATCGTCGCGAGCCGGCACCGCTTGACTCATTTGATCTGGTCGATGAAGAGCCCGACGAGGACGAGGGCGAATCAACGGAGCCCCCACAGCCTTCGCGCCTTGACTCGCTGCTTTCGAGAGCCCCCATGCACCACGGCGTTCGTGCCGGCGCCCTCCATATGAAAACTGACTGGCACCAGATCGTGACGGCAGGCGATGAGCTTGCTGTCGATGCTCCGCTCACCGATAAGTCATCCATCATCTGCCGCACCGGCATGCTTATGCTGGCAAGCGGAACAGGTGCCTGGCGCGTGCGCGATACCATGAATCGTGTTGCCGCCGTGCTCGGCGTTACGATTCACGTCGACCTGAGTCTTCTGTCGTTTGAGTGCACCTGCATCGAAGATGGCCACTGCTTTAACGAGGTTGTCAGCCTGCCCACAACGGGAGTCAATACTCATCGCATTTGGATGATGGAGAGCTTCTTAAAGGAAATCGAGATTTACGGGCGCCGGTTTACCGTGCACGAGTACCACGAGATGCTCAAGACCGTTGAGAGCTCAAAGCCCGATTACGCTCCCTGGCAACAGGGTCTTGCGGCGGCCTGTGCTTGTGGCGCCTTCGTCTTTTTGCTCGGCGGCGGCCCTATCGAGATGGCCTGCGCGTTCGTAGGCGCTGGTGTCGGCAACTTTGCTCGCTCCCATATTCTCAAGCAGGGTCTTGGCCAGTTCAGCGCGCTGACGACTGGCGTTGCGCTCGCTTGCGTTTCGTATCTGCTGGCATTGCTCGGCCTTAGCCAGGTCATTCCAGGGGCAATGTCGCACCAAGAAGGCTATATCGGCGCCATGCTCTTTGTGATTCCCGGCTTTCCCCTCATTACGGCAGGCCTCGACATCGCTAAGCTTGACATGCGAAGCGGTATCGAGCGTCTTTCGTATGCTGTGTCGATTATTGTGATGGCGACCCTCGTAGGTTGGATGGTTGCTGAGTGTGTGGGACTGGCGCCGGATGACTTCGCCCCGCTCGGCCTCTCACCGTTGGCTCTTACGCTCTTGCGCATACTGATGAGCTTTATCGGTGTATTTGGCTTCTCGGTTATGTTCAACAGCCCGGTAAAGATGGCAGCGGCGGCAGGGCTCATCGGCGCCGTGTCCAATACCTTGCGCCTTACGCTCGTCGATGCGCCGACGATACTTCCTTTCCTGGGCCTGAGCGCAGGTATGCCTCCCGAGGCAGCAGCGTTTATCGGCGCACTGGTATCGGGGTTGCTCGCGAGCTTAGCCGAAATCAAGCTCACCTACCCGCGTATCGCCCTCACGGTGCCATCGATTGTCATTATGGTGCCTGGCTTGTATCTGTATCGCTCGATGTATTACATGTGCACCTTCGACACGGTCAATATGCTCGGCTGGTTTGTGCGTGCGGTGCTCATCGTGGCGTTTTTGCCCGTTGGACTGGGTGTGGCACGTACACTCACCGATCCTCGCTGGCGCCACACCAGCTAATTGGTGCAAGGGGAACAGGTTACTTTGCACCAAATGAGTTGCGGTGAAATAGGGACTGAATTGCTGCTTAAAGGGTCAAAACAGTCCGTATTCCACCGCAACTTATGGGGTCGGGGGATTATTGATGCCCTGCATCTTCATAAACTCAACGCTTACGAAGCACGTGCTTTTCGTGCTAGGCTGATTCCACCACATAAGTAGTCGCAGACGCACGTATCACGGGCGGGCGAGATGAAGTCCCAACAGCTCCATCTCGCCCGCCCGTTTTTGTTGTGCGCCGCGGCGCAACACAGAAAGGACCATGCCCTTTATGCCTATCAACAAACGAGAGAGCCTGCTGTTCACCTTTATCATGTGCTTTTGCATGGTGCTCTGGATGAGCATCTACAACGTTGCCCTGCAGCATGGGGCCATCAACGGCGAGGTTGTTGCCGCCGCGTGGCTCGGCTTCCCCGTTGCCTACATTTTTGCCATGTGCTGCGACTGGTTTGTCGCCAGCCCGCTGGCCAAAGGCTTCGCCTTCAAGTTCCTGGTCACGCCGGGTAAGAGCTCGCCGCTTGCCATGACGCTTGCCGTCAGCTCCTGCATGGTCGTTCCCATGGTCATCATCATGTCGCTGTACGGTGCCTGCGAGGGTCTGACGCACATGCCCGGCGGCATCCTTGCGAACCTGTATTCCGTGCCCGCGATCTGGATGATCAACATCCCGCATAATTTTGTGATGGCGCTGCCGTGGAACCTTTTGGTAGCCGGTCCGATTTCCCACTTCGTCTTCCGTCGCGCCTTCCCTGTGGGGACGGTTTTCGAGGAGGAGCATGCCGAGCTCTTGGAGCAGGCTATGGCTCCTGAGTGCGAGTAGCTCGCTTAGGGATCTGCTGAGCGCGGGCGACTTGCTTGGTTGGAGCCCTAAGCGTGGATAGCTCTCTCGGCGACATCGCGGGCGTGAGCGGTGCGCATGACCGGAGGGCCCGTGCTGCTCCGTTGCCCGACGTGCTAGCGCGCAGAACAATCTGTTGGTGCATTCGGCGGCTGCTGAAGCGTTTCGGCAGCCGCTATTTATACGGAGTTTAAATACAACAGTCTGTTGTATTACGTAGAGTGGTATATCTCTAGCAGGAAAAATGCGAGAGACGGAGCATTATGGCGTTGCTAGTAGGACTGGACGTAGGGTCGACGACGACCAAAGTTTACGCGATGCACGAGGATATGACCGAGGCGTGGTGGGGATATCGCCGCCACGGGGCGTGTCAGACAGCAAGCGTGCGCGCCATGCTCGGCGAGCTCGCCGAGCGCTTTCCCCATGAGTCGCTGCGCGTTGCAGTGACCGGCTCGGGTGCGCGCGATATCGCGACCGCGCTGGGCGCCTCGTACGTTCAGGAGGTGGTCGCCAACGCGCTCGCGATCAGCAGGTTCTATCCGCAGACGCGCTGCGCCATCGAGCTGGGCGGCCAAGACGCCAAGATGATCTTCTTCCGCACCAACGATAAGGGAGACATCGAGGTTGCCGACATGCGCATGAACGGCTCGTGCGCAGGCGGTACCGGTGCATTTATCGACGAGATGGCAAAGCTCATGGGGGTCGGCACCGAATCGGGCGAGTTCGAGCAGCTCGCAAGCCGGGGAACGACCGTCCACGAGGTCTCGGGCCGCTGCGGCGTGTACGCAAAGACCGATATCCAGCCGCTGCTCAACGAGGGCATTCCTACCACCGACCTGGCGCTTTCGGCGCTTCACGCGGTCGCCCGCCAAACGATCGGCGGTCTGGCCCAGGGTATCGACATCGAGCCGCCGGTAATCTTCGAGGGCGGTACGCTCGCCTACAACCCCACGCTGGTCCGCGTGTTCCGGGAGCAACTGAATCTATCGGACGATCAGGTTATCGTCCCGCGCGATCCGCAGATCATGGTCGCGCGCGGTGCCGCCCTGTCGCTGACCGACATGTTCGCATCGTCCCAACCGATCGACCTTCCCGACGCTTTTGTCCGGCTGGATAAGCTCGAGACGGTCGCGCCCGCAAGCGGGGAGGGACGTCTTGCCCAGCCCTTTTTTGCCACACCTGCCGAGCAGGCGGATTTTACGGCACGCCATGGCAAAGAGACGCCGGCAAAGGGTCCGGATGCGTATGCGCCCGGAGAGACGGTGCGTGTGGCGCTCGGTATCGATTCGGGGAGCACGACGACCAAGTTCGCCCTGGTCGATGAGGCGGGTGAGCTTGTCGATTCGTTCTACGCGTCTAATAACGGCAGACCGCTCGACGTCGCCCAACAGGGTCTTGTCAGCTTGAAGAACCGCTGGGAGACAGCGGGAGTCACGCTTGCGATCGATGCCGTGGGCACCACGGGATACGGCGAGGAGCTTTTCGCGCGTGCGTTCCACGCCGACTACCATACGGTCGAGACGGTCGCGCACGCCCGCGCCGCGTGCGCATGCGTTCCCGATGCGACCTTCGTGCTCGACATCGGCGGACAGGATATGAAGGCCATCTGGCTCAACCACGGCGTGCTGACCGATATCGTCGTCAACGAGGCGTGCTCTGCGGGCTGCGGCTCGTTCCTCGAGGGTTTTGCCAAAAACCTCGGAATAGCCGTTGAGGATATCGCGACCGAGGCATTTTCGTCCAAAGCCCCCGCCGTTCTCGGCAGCCGCTGCACGGTGTTCATGAACAGCAGCGTCGTTTCCGAGCAGCGGCGCGGTAAGGGTCCGGGCGACATCATGGCCGGTCTCTGCCGTTCGATTATCGAGAACGTGTTCACCAAGGTCATTCGCGTTTCAAATCTCAACCGTCTGGGCGACAAAGTCGTCGTCCAGGGCGGCACATTCCGAAACGACGCGGTGCTGCGCGCATTCGAGCAGTATCTGGGCAAACCCGTCACGCGTGCGCCCCACCCGGGGCTGATGGGCGCTATCGGTATCGCCCTGCTCGCGCGCGAGGAATGCCGCAAGGGCGACGCCGGCACGTCGTTTATCGGGCTCGATGCCGTGGAGCGCTTCGAGCATCGCGAGTTCGGCGGCGTTACCTGCCGTCGGTGCAACAACCGCTGCCAGCGCGCGGTCGTGGCATTTGGCGACGGCTCGCTTTACGTCACGGGCAATCGCTGCCCGCGCGGCGGCGCCATCTCATGGGATGAGCTCGTGCGCGAGGTTCCCGCGGCGGAGGAGCTGCGTCCGCAGGGTGCTTGCGAGGCACAGGCACCCGGCACGGGGCGCGACCGGACCGCGGCTGCCCCCAATCTCTTTGTCGACCGCGAGAAGCTGCTGTTCGAGTCGTACCCCACGGTTCCCGTCTGCGGGGGGCGCGATGTCACGATCGGCATTCCCCGTGTGCTCGAGTTCTGGGACACCATGCCGTTCTGGTCGACGTTCTTCAGCACGCTCGGCTTTAAGGTGCGCGTCTCGGGACGCAGCACCAAGGCGATGTACGAGCGCGGTCTGGCGCACGTCACATCCGACACCGTGTGCTTCCCGGCCAAGCTCGTCCACGGGCACATCCGCAATCTCGTCGACGCCGGCGTCGACCGCATCTTCATGCCCATCATCACGACGGTGCCCACCGAAAACACCGCCTCTACCAGCGAGTGGATGTGCGCCGTCGTAAAGGGATACCCCTACGTGATGCGCAATTCCGATAACCCGGAGGAGCGTTTTGGCGTTCCGTTCGATACGCCGCTGTTCCACTGGTACGACGAGGGCGACCGAAACCGCCAGCTCAAGGCGTGGTGCAAGGAGACCTTCGATATCGATGCCGACCTGGTTGCCAAGGCGACCGAGCAGGCGGACCGCGCGCAGCAGACGTTTGAGAACCAGCTGCAGCTGCGCGGCAGGCAGGTGCTCGAGAACGTGCGCGAGGACGGCGGCTACGCGGTGGTGATCGCTTCGCGCCCGTACCACAACGACCCGCTGGTCAACCACGGGCTGCCCAAGCTCTTTTCTGAGCGCGGCATCCCCGTGCTGACGCCCGATGCGGTGCCGGGGGTCTGCAACGTCGATCTTTCCAACAGCCGCATCGACATCGTGAACAACTACCATGCGCGCATGCTGTCGTGCGCGGTCATCGTCGCATCGACGCCCGAGCTCGAGCTCGTGCAGATGGGCAGCTTCGGCTGCGGCCACGATGCGTATCTCACCGACGAGATCGCGCGCATGATGGGCGAGATGGGCTCCAAGGTTCCGATGATGATCAAGCTCGATGAGAGCGACGTCGCCGGTCCCATGGGCATTCGCGTGCGTTCGTTTATCGAGTCGGTCAACCGTCGTCGCGCGGAGGAGCGTGCCGAGGGCGCCCGGGTGCACGCGGTCCATCCGCTCGACGACCCGTATAAGGTCAAGTACACCAAGCGCGACCGGCACGACAAGATCGCGCTGGTCCCCAACACCTCCCATGCGTTCTGCAGGCTCATGACCGCGGCGATGCGCAATCAGGGCGTGCGCGCCGAGGCCCTTGATATCGGGCGCGAGGATGCCATCCGCCTGGGCAAACGCTATGTGCACAACGACATCTGCTTCCCCGCGCAAATCGTGATCGGCGAGGCGCTCGCGGCACTCGAGAGCGGTAAGTACGACCCGCACGACGTCGCCGTGGTGACTGGCAAGTATATCGGCGACTGCCGCCTGACGCACTACATGCCCCTGCTGCGCCGCGCGCTCGACGACGCGGGATACGACTATGTCCCGGTGCTCACCAACGACGACGTCGATGCCCACAATGCGCATCCGGGCTTCAAGCTCGGCCTTGGCCCGAGCATCCAGATCGCCTACGGTCTTCCCATGATCGATGCCCTCGAGGCCATGCTTAGGCGCATCCGTCCCTACGAGCTCGAGAAGGGCGCGGCGGACGCTGCGTTCGACCGCGCGCTCGATGAGGTTATCGAGGGCATGGAGCGCTCCGGGCTGAGAGGCCAGGCGACGGGCTTCAAACGCGCGCTTGCGATCATGGACGCCGTTCCGTACGACCGCTCGAACCCGCATCCGACCGTTCTCATCGTGGGCGAGTACCTGCTCAATTTCCATCTCGGCGCCAACCACGAGATCGAGCGCTACCTCGAGGACAACGGGCTCGAGGTCATCGAGGCGCGCATGACCGACGTGATCCGCAAGACCTATTTCTACAAGCATGCGCAGTCGCGCGAGTTCCACGTCGACCTGTCGCTGCCCGAAAAGGCCTGGTACGCCACGGCGGACAACCTGTTCGAGCTCGCGCACGACCGTTGCGACCGCCTGGGCGCGGCGAGCCCGCTCTACGAGCCGCCGACGCGCATGCCCGAGCTCGTGCGCGCGAGCGATAAGATCCTGCACCATACGTTCGATGCGGGCGAGGGCGTGCTGATTCCGGCGGAGATCCTCGAGCACGCCAAGCGCGGCTGCCGCAACTTCGTGATCCTGCAGCCGTTCGGGTGTCTGCCCAACCATGTCGTGGGGCGCGGGCTCATCCATGCGCTCAAGGAGCAGTATCCCACGGCGCAGTTCCTGCCGCTCGACTACGATCCCGACGTGAGCTTCGCCAACGTGGAGAACCGTCTTCAGATGCTCATCATGAACGCCAAGGCGCAGGGGTGCGGTGAGGCGCATGGCGAGACCGCGTAAGGACGCCGATGCGCCCGATGCACGCACCCGTATCATCGAGGCGTTTTGGGAGCTCATCGAGAACAACAGCATCTTCGAGCTGTCGGTTGGCGAGGTGACCCGCGCCGCCCAGTGCAATCGCGGAACGTTTTACTACTATTTTCACGATTTTGATGAACTCGTCGCCATCGCCATAGCCCAGCTGCTGCAGGATAACGAGCTCATCACCGATGCCCTCTGGCATTTTTCGAGCGAGGGCGACCTTTCGGCGTTCGACCGGCGCGACGTCCGCTGCCTGCTGCGGCGCATCGTCATCACCATGAGGGCGGGTGCCGCCGAGCAGGTCGTGCAGGGCATCCATACGATCATCATCGACCGCGTGAGAGAGATCGTCCACCCCGACGGAGAAGAGCTCAAGGCAGATTCGAGCTTTGCGGTGGGCTTTCTGGTCTCGGGCATCATGGGCTTTGTGATGGCGGTCGGCTTTGCCCGGGAGGGCGGCGAGGAGATAGACCTCGAGCAGCTGGGGGACAGCGCGTGCGCGTACCTGAGGGCGGTCGCCATGCAGACGGTGGAAACGGTCGCGCAAGTCGAGGGCGTCGATACATCCGAGCTGCTCGAACGCGTCTCCAAGGAGGCCGATGCCTATCGCGCATCGCGTGCGACGAGTCCCGACGTGGTGAAAGGCGCCTAGGGTTTCTCTTGCGGGGCGCCTGTCGCGCATCGCGCGGTGAGTCCCGCGATGCGGTCATAACCTGCATTCATGTGAGCCGGGTTTATAGATATTCCTCCAGCTGTTAACATAGACAACCTGTGGGTAAAGAGACAAAAGCGCCGCCGACGGGCGGGCGTTTTGATTTCGATGAACTCATGTAAGGAAACGAGCATGTTAGATAGATTTACCGATCGAGCGCGCAAGGTCATGTCGATGGCCAAACAGGAGGCGCTCGACCTGCATACCAACAAGGTGGGTACCGAGCATCTGCTTCTGGCGCTTGCCAAGGAGGATGAGGGCATTGCCGCCGAGGCGCTGCGTTCGCTCGACATCTCCTACGATGACATCATGGATACTCTCAAAGAGGTCCAGACCACGGTTCCCGAGCCCAGTGAGGAGACCGAGGCGGCCAAGCTCGCCTTTACGCCGCTCGTCATTAGTGTGATGGAGCGTTCATTCCGCGTGGCGCGTGAGAACAACCAGACCTACGTGTCGACCGAGCACTTGCTGATCGGAATCGTCGAAGAGGGCAACGGCATGGCCATGGACATCCTCATGCGTCTGGGTGTGTCGTCCGCCTCCATCAAAAAGGCTATCGAGAAACTCACTGCCAAGGACCAGGACAAGAAGCGTCCGCT
>URNU01000019.1 GCA_900549275.1 uncultured Collinsella sp.
TTTAATGTTATTGGCCCCAATATCGAAGACCTTAATCGTGTTATCGCAACCGAGGATTTCGATTATGTTGGGACGCGTCTCCATGCGGGAATTCGCTGCTTAAACGGAGGACATCGCTCCTTAATCATTGCAATTGATAATCGAGCCCGTCAGATCGGCGAAGATACGGGACTTCCCGTTCTTGAACGCGAGGATGGCTATCTCCATAAATTGGCAGATTGGGTAAACCATCCCGTTAAAACGGAGATTGATCTTCCCTGGCCGAATATCGATAAATGGAAGAATCAATTTAATTAACTATATTCCCGGGGCATTGCGTTTCTTATGGTTCAACGTGTGGGTCCCATGGCTTTTCTCTAGTAGTTCGACCTATATGACTACAGGGAATATCGCAGCATTTCTCATATCCGTTGTGTCGTCTCTACGGGTTGTTCTCCTGTTGTTGTCCATCAATTGCTTCTTTCGTTAATATTGATATGGTTTGGCGAAATAAGATTTCAAAGTCTTATTAATCGCTCGAGTTATTTCTATTTCGATTGCGGAGGACAGTTCATCATGAAAGGCATCATCCTCGCCGGCGGGTCCGGCACCCGCCTGTACCCGCTCACGCTCGTGACCTCCAAGCAGCTTCTGCCGGTCTACGACAAGCCCATGATCTACTACCCGCTTAGCACCCTCATGCTGGCGGGCATCAGGGACATCCTGGTCATCTCCACGCCGACGGACCTGCCCAACTTCGAGCGCCTGCTCGGGGACGGCTCGCGCTACGGCGTGAACCTGTCCTACGCAGAGCAGCCGAGCCCCGACGGCCTGGCGCAGGCATTCACCATCGGCGAGGGCTTCATCGCCGGCGAGCCGTGCGCTCTGGTGCTCGGCGACAACATCTTCTACGGCAACGGCCTGTCGCGCCACCTGACGCGCGCCGTGCAGAACGCAGAGTCGGGCCGCGCCACGGTCTTCGGCTACCACGTGGACGACCCCGAGCGCTTTGGCGTCGTGGAGTTCGACGGGGAGGGCAGGGCCGTCTCCATCGAGGAGAAGCCCGAGCGCCCCAAGAGCTCCTACGCCGTCACCGGCCTGTACTTCTACCCGGGCGACGTGGCCGCCAAGGCCCACGAGGTCAAGCCGTCGGCCCGAGGCGAGCTGGAGATCACCGACCTCAACCGGATGTACCTGGAGGAGGGGACGCTCTCCGTCGTCACCCTGGGCCGCGGCTACGCGTGGCTGGACACCGGCACCATGGAGAGCCTGCACGAAGCCGCTGAGTTCGTCCGCGCCGTGGAGCACTCCCAGGACCTGCCGGTCTCGGTGCCCGAGGAGATCGCCTGGGAGAACGGCTGGATCACGACCGCGGAGCTGGAGGAGGCCGCGAAGGCCTACGGCAAGTCGGTCTACGGGCAGCACCTCAAGAAGGTCGCCGCCGGCGAGATCGTCAACAGCCCTCGCGAGTACTAGCGCCTTCTTGCTTTCTTTTAGGGGCCACCGTTATCTGGTGGCCCCTTTCGTTATGATTACGGTGACCATATAGCCAATATGATTGGGAGTGGATGTGTTAAGCGTCTACTTTGGCGATATGCCAGAAGCGATTTACAACACAGCGACATATTTCAAAAACTCTTACCGGTCTTCTTGGATTACGGATCCCTATGCAGTCTCGATAATTAAAGATGTCGATCGATCGGACGTTGTCTCCGAAAACGTCATTGAAAGCCCCGTGCTTGGATCCATCTCCCCACTCCAGCTTTCTGGTGGCGTGAAAACGTTGCTGCTTATGAGATTTGATCGTAAGCATATTTTTAACGCTTCGACCTGTGGTGATAACTGTGCCAAGTGGATTCTCGACATGGCGAAAGACCGAAAACTCGTTGTGAATCTCTATCATGTGATGGACTTTGGTCGGGAGGATTTTAAAATCAAAGTCGTGAACAGCGGTCGAATCGTTCATAACATGGCCGAATTGATTCACGAGTCGATTCCGTATCTGTAGGTGCTGCTTATGAACGGTTCGCATCTCGTTAAGATTTCCCGCCGCAGGGGAACCAAGTACACATTTACCATCAAGCGGAACATCACTATTGTGCGTGGCGATAGTGGCACGGGTAAGACGACACTGTTTGACATGGTCGCAGACTACATGCGAACGGGCGAGCAGTCGGGCGTCTCCTTGCAATGCGATTGCCCCTGTGTCGCCCTGACCGATTATGATTGGCGAAACCAGCTTTCGTCTATTCATGATTCGATCGTATTTGTCGATGAGGGCTTAAAAGAGATTCATTCTGATGAGTTTGCCCATCATGTGCTGTATTCCTCGAATTATTTCGTGCTGATCTCAAGGGCTGATTTCCCCAATCTTCCGTATAGCGTAGATGAGATTTACAAGATTAAGACGAGCGGAAAATACCATTCTTTTGTCCCTGTTTATCAAGATCGCGGGAATCATCGTTATGCTATTTCCCGGTCGGCGCCAAAACAGGACTTTACTTACGCAAAATAACTTGGGATTCGGTCTTCCGGTACGACAAAGACTGCATTCCGGAGGCGTTTTGTAGGGGAAGTAATTCTGCGAAGGTTATGGCTCTTATCGCATGCCGAAATGTCCGATAGTTTTGTTGAATAGTGTCGCGGCGTCGCTTCCTGCGGCATACTAAAGAAGCTGTACTTGCTTCAGATTGGATTTTCATGTCTGAGATTTTTGAACCCAAGAACATCATCGTCACGGGAGGCTGCGGCTTCATCGGCAGCAACTTCGTGCACTACGTGGTGAACAACCACCCCGAGGTGCACGTGACCGTCCTGGACAAGCTGACCTACGCCGGCAACCCCGAGAACATCGCCGGTCTGCCCTCCGACCGCGTGGAGCTCGTCGTGGGCGACATCTGCGACGCCGAACTGCTGGACCGCATCGTCCCGGGCCACGATGCCATCGTGCACTACGCCGCCGAGTCCCACAACGACAACTCCATCGCCGACCCCGAGCCGTTCCTGCGCACCAACGTCGAGGGCACCTTCCGCCTGCTGGAGGCCGTCCGCAAATACGGCGTCCGCTACCACCACGTCTCCACCGACGAGGTCTACGGCGACCTGGCGCTCGACGACCCGGCGAAGTTCACCGAGGAGACGCCGTATCACCCGAGCAGCCCGTACTCGAGCACCAAGGCGAGCTCCGACATGCTCGTGCGCGCCTGGACCCGCACCTACGGGCTTCGCGCCACGATCTCCAACTGCTCCAACAACTACGGCCCCTACCAGCACGTGGAGAAGTTCATCCCCAGGCAGATCACCAACATCATCGACGGCGTGCGCCCCAAGCTCTACGGCCGCGGCGAGAACGTCCGCGACTGGATTCACACCGAGGACCACTCCTCGGCCGTCTGGGACATCCTCACCAAGGGCCGCATGGGGGAGACCTACCTCATCGGCGCAAATGGCGAGAAGAACAACATCACCGTCCTGCGCATGATCCTGGAGGCGATGGGAAGGGACCCCGAGGACTTCGACTGGGTCGCCGACCGCCCCGGCCACGACCGCCGCTACGCCATCGACTCCACCAAGCTCCAGCGCGAGCTCGGCTGGAGGCCGGCCCACACCGACTTCGCCGAGGGGCTCAAGCAGACGATCGACTGGTACGTCGCCAACGAGTCCTGGTGGCGCCCGGCCAAGGAGGCCACCGAGGCCCGTTACCGCGCACAGGGTCAGTAGGAGGGGAGAGATCAACATGGCAGACATCGCATTCGAGAAGGACCTCTCCGTCGCTGAGACCGGCATCGGGGGCCTCAAGGTCGTCGACCTCGCCGTCCACGGCGACTCGCGCGGCTGGTTCAAGGAGAACTGGCAGCGCGCCAAGATGACCGTCCTGGGCATCCCCGACCTCCGCGTCGTCCAGAACAACATCTCCTACAACGACAGCCGCGGCGTCACCCGCGGCATCCACGCCGAGCCCTGGGACAAGTTCATCTCCGTGGCCCGCGGCAGCGTATTCGGCGCCTGGGTGGACCTGCGCGAGGGCAGCGCCACCTTCGGCAAGGTCTACACGACCGTGCTGGACCCCTCCAAGGCCATCTACGTCCCGCGCGGCGTGGGCAACTCCTTCCAGGCGCTCGAGGACGGCACCGCCTACACCTACCTGGTGGACGCCCACTGGTCGCTGGAGCTCAAGAAGACGTACACCTTCGTGAACCTCGCCGACCCCGAGCTCGCCATCGAGTGGCCGATCCCGCTCGACCAGGCCACCGTCTCCGAGGCCGACCTCAACCACCCGATGCTGAAGGACGTCGTCCCCATGGCGCCGAAGCGCACCCTCGTCACCGGCTGCAACGGGCAGCTGGGACATGCGGTGCGCAGGCTGGCCGAGGAGCGCGGCGTGTCGAAGGACTTCGACTTCTGCGACATCGACACCTTCGACATGTCCGACCCGGACGCCTACGCACAGTACGACTGGTCGCTCTACGGCACCGTGATCAACTGCGGCGCCTACACCGCGGTGGATAAAGCCGAGGCCCCCGAGGGCCGCGTGGCCGCCTGGAAGGCCAACGCGACCGGGCCGGCCCTGCTCGCCCGCACCTGCGCCGAGCACGGGATCACCCTGGTCCACGTGTCCAGCGACTACGTCTTCGACGGCGCCGCCGAGGTCCACACCGAGGACGAGCCCCTCAGCCCCCTGTCCGTCTACGGCCAGACCAAGGCCGCCGGCGACATCGCCGTGGCCGGCTGCCCGCGCCACTACATCATGCGCAGCTCCTGGGTCATCGGCGAGGGCCACAACTTCGTCAAGACGATGAAGTGCCTGTCCGACCGCGTCGCCGACCCCGAGGACGGGCTTGCTCAGGTCACGGTCGTCGACGACCAGCTGGGCCGCCTGACCTTCACGCGCGACATGGCCGAGGCCATCTTCCACGTGCTGGGCACCCACGCCCCCTACGGCACCTATGACTGCACGGGCTCCGGCGCCGTGAAGTCCTGGGCCGACATCGCCCGCGCCGTCTTCGATGCCGCCAACGGCAACGGGGACAAGGTCGTGCCGGTATCGACCGCCGACTACTACGGCAGCGCCGAGGGTCCTATCGCCCCGCGCCCGGTCCACTCCGCTCTCGACCTGTCCAAGCTCGAGTCTGCTGGATTCCACATGCCCGACTGGGAGGAAGAGCTGGGGGAGTACCTCAAGACGCTCTAGCTACTGTTATTGAATTGACGAGAGCAAAAGCCGCCGTTCTTAACGGCGGCTTTTCTTGTTTCTGGCGAATAGCTCCGACGTAACAAGGGCAATGGCGGTCGCCAGACTCACTGCAAGCCCCACAAGGGCGCCCGGAGTCTTGTAGGTCATCACGATCCTATTCGCGCCTTTCTGCATGCTCAGGGACGACAAGCCCTTATCGGCGGCGGGCGTTAGTTCTGCGGCGGTGCCGTTTACCGTTACGTTCCAGCCCTCATCGTACGGCACGCTCAGCAGCAGGCTGTCGTCATCTTTGGCGGTATACTCGCCTTCGATCCTTCCGTCCTCAAAAACCGTCGGAATAAACTCGCTCGTCTTAAGCTCGTTAATGATCTGTTTGAAAACGTCCAGATTGAGGGCGTAAAAGACCGGCTCATTGTCTTGGGGCATGTCTGTATAGCCCTCTGCGACTCCGATTGACACCGTATGCTGGCTCGGGACGTCCGATGCATCCGCAATCTGGCGGATATTATTGTCGAATCTCCAGGCCTCGTTTTCGATCGTTCGCTGGTCGATGGTAAGAGCGACGGGCCAATAACTGCCGGCGATCGCATCTTTGTTGATATAGAGATACCCGATGGAGCTTGCCGGTACAGTAACGCTCCATTGCTTTAAGCTATCGCTATTCTCCGTGCTCGTGGCCTCGATCTTGGTATAGAGCTTTACCTCGCGGCCTAGGATTTTGCTGTAGAGGTCGTTCTGCTTTTCGAAGGGGTTCTCGATCTTCAGCGTGCTGTTTTGGATATCGCTTGAGGCTGCGACGCCAATGCTGAGCGCATAGGGGTTCTCGTACACCGCGCTTGTGGAGTCGGCCTGATTCGTCTTGGTCGAAACGTATCCCGCAGGCGCGTTCTCAGGAATGGCATACTTGACTCCCAGTAGGGCATCGACGGCAAGAACGGGCTCGGCATAACGGGTCGAAAACTCGCCGACACTGCTGTATCCAAGGGAGTTGAGAAGTGCAATTGCCTGTGGGTTGTTTGCCGACGAATATGAAGACAGTTGGTTGTATCCAAGCGCTAGGCCTTCGTTGAGGGCGGCACTATCGGCGCGCGTAATCGTACGGTCGATACGGTAGAAAGACGCCGAATCCTGGCCTTGAATGGCTGTGATCGTGTTGGTTGCGGTGGCGACATAGGCGCTGTTGGCTTCTTCGGAATAGCCTGTGTACAGCTGGTTCCATATAACATGGGCGTTGGCAAATAGTTCAATTGCCGTGAGTGCCAGGAGCGGCATGATGATGGCCGGACGATGGGCTCGACGTAATGTTGGCCGCTCATTGAGTTTCTGCAACGCGTATCCTGCGGCCCACAGCGCAAAGAAGCTAAGCAAAAAGGCCGTGCGCGAGTAGAATCCGTTAGGAACGCGCATGCCGCACCAGACGTACTCGAGCGGGCTCAAAACGGAGCTTGCGACCAGGGTCATCGTGACGACGAGTGTTGCGATACGCGTCTTGATTGAAACCGTGCGGTTAACCAGCAAGCTCGCCGCAAGCAGCATCATGATGATGCCGCAATAGAACTGCGGTGTGCTATCGTTGTTTACCCACATGCAGGGAAGAAAGCCCCTGATGAGCGACTTGAGGCTGGTTTTTAGTAGGGGGCCGAGTGCCAGAACGGGGCCGCCCTTGGACATGGCAAGGATGGTCGGCAAAAAGGTCCATGCGGACAGGAGCAGTCCAAGCGCGATACCCCCGGCGAATCGCAGGGCCCGATCGAGCGTGAGCTTCCAGCTAAATCCTTCTTCTGTAACATAATCGATAAATTCGACCAATACGAAGATGCAGAGGAACAGGATGCTGATGTAGGCCGTATACCAGCAGAACATGACATTGAGCGCCGTTGCGATGACGAGGCGGATCATGCGCTGCTTACGGATGAGCTCGTGGCATCCGTAGGCGCAGATGGGCAGCAGGATGAGGCAATCGATCCAGAGCGGGTTGCGCAGGTTGCTGATGGTCCAGCTGCAAAATGTGAACGAGAGGGAAAGTAGGAATGCTGCGGGCTTGGATAGTCCGAAGCGCTTTTGTACATACCAGGCACTGCTAATGTGAATGCAGCCAAGTTTGAGCGCGCTGATAACAAACACAAAGAGCGTCAGCTTGTCTTGAGGAAACAGTACGCAGAGCAGGTTAAAGGGGCTGGCGAGATAGTAGCTGTAGAGCCCCCACGTGTTCATGCCCAGTCCCTGAGAAAAGGAGTAGCGAAGATTCTCCTCGCCCAAAAGGACGCGCCGGAACCAAGCAAAGAAGTCGATGTACTGGTACTTGAGGTCGCTAACGAGAAACGAGTTGTCGCCAAAGGGGTAGACGTGCCCCGTCGCTGCAAGTGCGACAAAGAGCGCGACGGTAAACGCAAAGCAGGCAGCATAGAATGCTACATTCTTGAACGTGCATTTATTGGACCGTGTCATCAGATTCCTCGTTGGATTCTCGAATGATATAGATGGGACGTCGCTTGGTTTCCAAGTAGGCTTTTGCCAAGTATTCACCGATGATTCCTAAGCACAGAAGCTGCATGCCGCCAAACAGCGTTATGAGGCAGGCGAGCGACGGCCATCCGCCGACGGGGTCACCCCAAACGAGTGTTTTGACCAGGATGACGACGAATCCCAGAATGGCGATGAGGCAGAAAACGATACCCGTAAGGGCGGCGAGGGAGAGCGGCGCCGTGGAAAACGCGACGATGCCGTCGATGGAATAGAGGAGCAGCGACCAAAAGCTCCACTTGGTCTCGCCGGCTACGCGGTTGACGTTTACGTAGGGGAGCCATTTAGTCTTGAAGCCGACCCAGCCGTAAATGCCCTTGGAGAATCGGTTATATTCGCCCATGGAGACGATGGCGTTAACCATGGGGCGCTTCATGAGCCTAAAGTCGCGAGCGCCGTCGACGATGTCCGCATTGGAAATGCGGTTGATGATCTTGTAGAACATGCGGGCGAAGAACGACCTGATTGGAGGCTCCCCTTTGCGGGTGGTCCTGCGCGTAGCGACGTTGTCGTAGTCTTCGGTTCGCAAGATCTCGTACATCTGCGGCAGCAGCGAGGGCGGGTCCTGCATGTCGGCGTCCATGGTGGCGACATAGTCACCCTTTGCATGTTGGAGTCCGGCAAACAGTGCCGCCTCCTTGCCAAAGTTGCGCGAGAAAGAGTGCCATCGGATGGCGTATGGATGCGCCGCCGCAGCTTCTGCTTTCATGACGGAAAGCGTATTGTCTGCCGAACCGTCATCGATGAGGACGGCTTCAAAGGAGATGCAGGGGTCTTGCTGGGTCATGATGCGAACGACGCCATCGAGCTCTTTAAGAAAGATCGGAAGCGATTCCTGCTCGTTGTAGCACGGCACGACAATGGAGATGAGCGGCATGGTGGTTTACCTCTCGTTTGGATTGGAAGTAGGGTGGCCGGGCTGGTCGTCGTAGGCGTATTTGCTGTACACGTTGACCTCCCACTGCTTTTTTTCGACCTTTGCTACAGAATCCAGGATGAATCCGGTTGCAAGGCTCAGGCTGCACAGGAACATAAACGACGCGGCGAGTATGGCGGTGGGGAAGCGCGGAACGAGGCCGGTCTGGAAATACTCGACAACTATGGGCATGCCCAGGGCGAGGCCGATCACCGCAAACAGAAGCGCGACGAGGCTGAAGAACTTCAGCGGGCGGTAGTCCTTGAACAGCGTGCCGATCATCGCAACGACTTTAATGCCGTCGCTCACGGTATTGAGCTTGGACTCGGAGCCTTCCGGACGGTCTCGGTACTCGATGGGCACATCTTTGATGCGCCAGCGGTGGTCGACGGCGTGGATCGAGAGCTCGGTTTCGATTTGGAAGCCCTCGGAAAGCACAGGGAAGGTTTTAACAAACGGGCGGCTCATGGCGCGGTAGCCGGTCATGACGTCATCGAAGCTGTAGCCATAGATCCACTTGATCATGGCGCGAACTAGGTTGTTGCCAAAACCATGGAAGGCGCGCTTGTTCTCCTCGGAGTAGGTGCCGTTGGAAAGGCGGTCGCCTACGGTCATGTCGGCCGTGCCGTTAAGGATGGGCTCGCAGAGGGCTTTGGCCGCCTCGGCGGGGTAGGTGTCGTCTCCGTCGACCATCAGGTAGCAATCGGCTTCGATATCGCGAAACATCTGGCGGCACACGTTGCCCTTTCCCTGGCGGGGTTCAAAGCGGACCGTGGCGCCGTGCTCGGTAGCGATGCGTGAGGTATCGTCCGATGAGTTGTTGTCGTAGACATAGACCGTCGCTTGCGGAAGCTCGCGGTGAAAGTCGTCGATGACCTTACCAATCGTGAGCGCTTCGTTGTAGCAAGGGATGATGACGGCGATGGATTCAGAATTCACTCAATGCTCCTTATATATTCAATCCTTGAAAGTATAGCCGTTTGGGCTTGGCATCCTAAGATGTGGGTTAGTTCTCCAGTTTTGTTGCGCGTATCGTTTGCATGGCCGTCGGGTCTATACTGTTCGTTTGTCAACGATTACGAGTAAAGGAGTTGCATCCGTGTCGGATCAGACAAAGCAACAAGAAACTCGCAGTCTGCCTGCGACGTTTGCTAAGAACGAATTTGAGAAGGATGCGTTTATCCTTCGTCAGCTGGTTACCAAGGATTTTAAGATCAAGTATCGCCGTAGCGTTCTGGGCGTCGCATGGTCGGTGCTCAACCCGTTGCTGATGATGATCGTCATGGCCATCGTGTTCTCGACGATTTTTGGCCAGGGCCGCAATGGCTCAATGACGCCCGAGATGTACCCGCTGTACTTGATCGTGGGTAACATTACCTTTGCCGTCATGTCCGAGTCTACGAACCAGGCCCTGACGTCTATCGTGGGCGCTGCCCCTCTGCTCAAGAAGGTTAAGGTGCACCGCTGGGTCTTCCCGGTGCAGAAGGTGCTCTTCTCGCTGGTCAACTTTGCCTTCTCGCTGGTCGCCGTCGCCATCGTCATGCTGTGGTTCCACGTTATGCCTTCTTGGCACCTCATTCTGCTGCCGGTTTGCCTGCTGCTGCTTATGTGCTTCTGCATGGGCCTGGGCATGATGCTCTCTGCTCTTACGGTCTTTTTCCGCGACGTTATGCATCTATGGAGCGTCGTCATTACGGCGTGGACTTACATTACGCCCATCTTCTGGACGACTGACTACATTGCGCAAATGCCGCATCTCGTGCGTATCTTGATGTATGCGAACCCCATGTTCAACTACCTGCAGTTTATGCGCGATATCTTTCTGTTCCAGACTACGCCCTCGCTTATGACGTTTGGTATGTGCGTTGCCTGGGCGGTTCTTGCGCTTATTATTGGCTATACCGTGTTCCATAAGTCCGAGCGCAAATTTATCCTCTACATTTAAGGAGTGCTGTGATGACTGAATCTGTTGTTGATTACAGCGAGCAGCCTCTGGCTGTCGAGGTCGACGACGTCACCATGATCTTTAACATGGCGTCCGAGTCTCTGACCAATCTCAAGGAGTACTTCATCAAGCTCGCCAAGCACGAGCTGTTCTTTGAGGAGTTTAGGGCGCTTAAGCACATCTCGTTCGAGATTCATCGCGGCGAGGTCGTGGGTCTGGTCGGCACCAATGGTTCCGGTAAGTCTACGATGCTCAAGATTATCGCTGGCGTGCTTGAGCCTAGCGAGGGCAGCGTTAAGGTGCACGGTAACATCGCGCCGTTGATTGAGCTTGGTGCCGGCTTTGACCCCGAGCTGACTGCCCGCGAGAACATCTATCTGAACGGCGCCCTGCTCGGCTATACCAAGGAGTTCATCGACGCCAACTTTGACGGCATTATTGAGTTTGCCGAGCTGCAGAACTTTGTCGATATGCCGCTTAAGAACTTCTCCTCGGGCATGGTGGCGCGTATCGCCTTTGCAATCGCGACGATTACCGAGCCCGATATTCTGATCGTTGACGAGACGCTGTCCGTCGGTGACGTGTTCTTTCAGCAGAAGTGTGAGGACCGTATCCAGCACTTTATCCAGAGCGGCGACGTAACGGTTCTGTTCGTTTCGCACTCCATGGAGCAGGTCGAGCGCATCTGCCAGCGTGCCGTTTGGATTGAGAAGGGTGACCTTCGCATGGACGGCCCGGTAGATGAGGTCTGCAAGGCGTACCGCGAGCAGTTCAACTAGGTTATAATTACTTGCGTCTGACAGGCTTTCGCTTGCTTGGACGTGCGGTTATTTGCTCCATTAGCTCAGTTGGATAGAGCAGGGGACTTCTAATCCCAAGGTCGACGGTTCGAATCCGCCATGGAGCACCATCGTTTATTAAGCCCGGACCCCTTGGTGGTCTGGGCTTTTTTCGTCTTCTATGCTGCTGGAGCCGAGCGCGAGCAAGCCGCTACTGTTCGTTGGGGTTGGCATTTACTTTTCGAGACGTTCCCTCAGTAGCTCCATCGCGTGAACGTAGCCCTGCAGGCCCTCGCCGGTGATGGTGGCGAAGCAGGCTAGGCGGGCGTAGCTTACCTGGCGGAAGTCCTCGCGTGTCTCGACGGCGCTGATGTGGACCTCGACGGCGGGGATGGCGACGGCTTTGAGAGCGTCCAGAATGGCCACGCTGGTGTGCGTGTAGGCGGCCGGGTTGATGACGATGCCGTCGACCTTGCCGTAGGCCTCCTGGATCTTGTCGACGATGCTGCCCTCGTGGTTGGACTGGAAGACCTCGACCTCGTCAAAGCCCTGTGCGGCACCCGCCTCCTGGCAAATCTGGACCAGGCGGTCGTAGTTGTCGCTGCCGTAGATGCCCGGCTCGCGAATGCCGAGCATGTTGAGGTTGGGTCCGTTGATGACGAGTGCTTTCATGGTTGCTTCCTTTGCAGTCGAGAAACCACCACAAAGGTGCCTGTCCCCTTTGTGGTGGTTTTTGTTAGAGAGCGGGTGGGAGGGTGTCGAGGACGGCGCGGGCGGTGTTGGCGGCACATTCGCGTGAGTCGATGATGTAGTCGGCCCAGGCGCGGTAGCGTGGCATGCGCTGCTCGGCGAGCTTGTCGATGCCATCACGGGCGGTGATGGGGCGTCCCTTGTGGGCGAGTTCGTTGAGCTTACGGTTGAGCATCACGATCTGGCTGTTCTGGTGCAGCAGCGGATAGTTCTCGTCGCGCGTGACCACGCCTCCGCCGGTGGAGAGCACCAGGCCACTGCGCTTGGAGATGTCGGCCAGGGCCGCCGTCTCCTGCTCGCGGAAGGCCGCCTCGCCGCGCTCGACGATAAAGTCGGCACAGGGCATGCCCAGACGCTCCTCAAGTGCGCGGTCCAAGTCGATGTGCTCGCGGCCCGTGAGCTGGGCGATTTGCTCGCCCACGCGGGTCTTGCCCGAGCCCGGCATGCCGATGAGCGCGATGTTCTGCTCGCGGCGGGACAGGCGCTCCGTTACGTCTAGGATGCGCTCGCGCGGGGTGACCTGGCCGGTGTAGCGCTCGACAGCTTGTGCCGCCTGGGCAACAAGCATGAGCAGGCCGCCGATGCAGGGGATGCCGCGACGCTCGGCCTCGAGCATGAGTCCCGTGCGGGCGGGGTTGTAGACAATGTCGA
>URNU01000020.1 GCA_900549275.1 uncultured Collinsella sp.
AGTGCTTCTAATTCGATCATATGGAAGCACTCTGGGTGAAGCCGTTGGTCTAGCATGCGACCTTGAAAACATTTGTTCCCCGAGAAACAAAGGGGAAACTCTTCCAATAACGCATGACAGCGTTTCTTATAACGGCGTTTCCGTGGACAAGATATTTGCCGAAAACGTTTACAAGGGAGAAAAAGAAGAGGCGTTCAGTACTCTCAGTTACCATACGGGATCGTTTAAAATCCCCAGCCCCAAGCATCAGATCTTTATTTCTATGGGCAAAGCAAAAGACGAAGACAAGCGTCGTCATCCAATTGAACTTATTTGCAGCGACAAGAAGCAATGGGGACATCAACGAACATATATCTCCAGTGTCGATGATCCAGAGGCTTATGCGCGGCTAAAAGAGCTGATAGCGGATGAAGAAAAATGGGAGGAGCAAATCGGGACAAAACCCGTTAAGACGATGAGTTGCAATAAAACGCAACCTTCGTTCCTTGAAATAATCGGGAAAGAGGACGATGAGCTTGTGTTCTCCAATTTGCTGGCACATTACCTAAGTTGCAGCAAAAAAGGATTTGAAGCGTTTGCCAAAGAAGTTCTCGACATTAGTGACTTCGGTCCGCACCCCACGATCATTCGCGAATCAAAACACCACGTGGATTTATGGATTGAAAATGAGCGTCACATCGTTGTAATCGAAAACAAAATCCATTCGGCGATTAATGGCATTAAACCCGATTGCTCAGAAACGCAGCTTTCACGATATCGAGAAGTGGCGGAAAAGGAATGCAAAGAGGAATGCAAAGACAGAACAGTTAAGTGCTATTTATTTGCGCCGGATTTCAATAATGTCGACGAGACTAAGGCGAAAGAAGAGGGATTCGAGGTTAAACACTATAGCGAACTGCATGCTTTTTTTAAAACTAATAAAAACCTATTTATTGGAGATGAACACTACGGCGTAGATGAACATTACGATGAGTTCCTCATTGGACTGGAACGGCATACCCTGGCTCCTGTAGAGCGTAACGAGCGAGCGATGCTCGAAAGGTTCTCGTACATGATAGACAGAGCAAAACAGAGCTGAGCGAAAACCGACCCAGCTGGGCAGAATGCGACCGTCATCTCGATCGCCCCAATCCCCTCTCAATAAAAACAATCGGCCCGTGTTGCAGATGCGTCACGGGCCGGACTATTGTTTTCGGCTATGGACCTAGCCGAAAACTCACATGTAGATGGGATTTTCACCATCGGAACTCATGTGGACCAGGACATCTGCATTGCAGTGGGTCTCCGCGAATGTTGCGTCGTCCTCTCGGCCCTCCGCCGCAAAGCATCCTGCCAGGATGGCGGATGTCGGGCCGAGCATGTTGCGCAAGTCACGCAGGACAGCGTTTACCGGGCGGTTGTCATCGAGCATTTCGAGTCCATCGATTACGACTACGACGTCCTTTAGCACTGCTCTGTTCCACGTTTGGTCGCCGAGCAACCAGCTCGTTAAAAGGTCTATGGTCATGTTGTCTTCGGCAAAGATGCCCAAGTTGCGCTGCTTGAGGCGCATCGTTGCGCGGATTGTCTCAACCTGTTGTTCCTCAGGATCCTCTGACACCTTGTCATCCATCTCGGCGCGAATAAGCCGGGCAATCGCATCCTCTTCACGCTCCCGAATCGGCACGTAAAGCACGGCGCACTGCTCGCTCAAGCGCAGCACCGCGTGTGTCAGCACGTTCGAAACGTCTTCATGCGCACCGCCAATCACGCTGAGCTTGCCCAACCCAACGCCACCGCCTAGCGCATCATCAACCGACATACCGGTTTTCAACACACGAGGAGTTTCGAAAAGCGTCGTCTCCACGCCACGGTCGAGTCCAGAAGCCAGTCGGTTGCGGAAACCGCTGAGGTCAAAACCCTCATCATCACGCTCTCCACGATTCCCGCCACACCGATTCGCGGACGGCGGCATCACGCCCGAGAAGCTCAGCATCTCGTCCATGCTCACGGAGCGTCCAATTCGGTCGTCCCTGGAGCCCATCTTTAGCGTCATCGCAACCCTCCTAACGCCTACCGCGCTTACCAGTAGCCTTAAAATTCCAAATCGGCTTGAGTCGGTGAATAACATCGACCGTCGGGTCCATGAGCCTCAGTACATCATCTGCAGGTTTATACGCTTCGGGCGACTCATCGAGCGTCGTCTCGCATGCGCTCGGACAGTAGATTCCAGCATCGCGCATCTCGTTAACGAACGACCTGGTATCGAGCGTTTGGAACGCTTTGGTTCGGCTCATCGCACGACCCGTCCCATGCGGCGCCGAGCAGTTCCAGTCCTCGTTTCCCTTGCCGCGCGCAATAACGGCACCGTCGCGCATGTTGAACGGAATCAGCACCATCTCGCCCGCATGAGCGCTAATGGCGCCCTTGCGAATCATGCCGCCTTCCGAGATGTAGTTGTGCATGGTGGTAAAGCCGTCTCCGTCGAGCCGAATTCCCGTACGCTCAACAATCTGTGCGACAATCGCCTTGCGGTTCTGATTCGAGAAGCGTTGGCAGTTATGCATATCGACGAGGTACTCGGCAGAAAGATCTCCCACGAGATACTTAAGCTCGTCGGGGATATCTGCCGTGCACGTCTTCTGCGCCAGCGCCTGATGGTGCTCCGCCGTCTGCTTGCCCATGTTGCGCGAACCGGTGTGCACGACCAGATATTGGTACCCATCCTCGTCCTCGTCGAGTTCAATGAAGTGGTTGCCGCCGCCCAGCGTGCCCATGGAGCGCTCAACCTTGCGTTTATCCTGCAGCCAATCACGCGACTCCATGTCAAAGTCCGCAAGTACGCAGGTAGGATCGCGATGAAGGCTAAAGCCCGTAGGCACCGCGCGCTTCACATCGCGATTGAACTGAATGAGGTCGTCGCGCGCGATGGTTTCCGCAAGCGGCACACAGTACATCCCGCATCCGATGTCGACCCCCACCAAATTGGGAATGACCTTGTCGCCCAAGTTTGCCGTAAAACCGATCACGCAGCCCATGCCCTTGTGCGCATCGGGCATGATGCGGATCTTGGCGCCTTCGAATGCCGGGCAGCTGGAGATCTCCTCGATCTGCTCCTTGGTTGAATCCTCAAGATTCTCGGCAAAGACTTTGATGTCTGCCATCGCATTTCTCCTGTTCTGATCCTTGTAAACCGGAACCGGCCCCAAGCCAATAGAGCGCATGTCACACCAACCAGCCAAACCGCCGATCTCCGTTTAACCACCTTTCGCCCTATTCGGGCTCTTATTGCTGCGAATACTACGGTCGCGCGGGCTACAATGAGTCCCAATAACGGGTCTTGTTTTAAATCTCCGGTTGGTACGATGCCGGCGAAAGGAGACAACGTGGCGAACAGACCAAATCAAAAGCTCAGGCTTCTGTTCCTGCTTAAAACCTTGATGGAAAAGACCGACAGCACGCACGGGCTCACGACGCAGCAGATCATCGAGGAGCTCGCCTATCACGATCTCGAGGCCGAACGAAAGGCCATCTATCGCGACCTGCAAACACTTCGCGACTTTGGGCTCGATGTTGACCAGCGCGGTGGCAAGGAATGGGCGCTGGTCTCACGCCCGCTCGACCTGCAAGAGCTCATCATGCTTGTTGACGCCGTGCAGAGTTCACCGTTTTTGACCGATGAGTTGACCGACCATCTTATCTGCAAGCTACAGAGCCTCGCCAGCCTGGGCGAACGCGAGCTGATGCACAAGCGCGTCGACGTGCCTTCGCGCGTGAAGATGCAAAACTCCGATGCTCTGCACAATATCGACCTTATCCAGCAAGCCATGCGCGAAAAGCGCAAGATCCGCTTCCGCTACTTCCACTACAACGCCGCTAAGCAAAAGGCCTTCAACCATGACGGAAAGACCTACGAGCTCACACCCGTACGCCTTATCTACTCCGACGAACTCTATTACATGATTGGGTTTAGAGATAAATGGGCCAACGCCGGCTCGGGCCATCAGCCGTTCACGCCTTATCGCGTCGATCGCATGCTCGACGTTGCGGTGTCCGAAGAGCCCGCGACCAAAGATCCGCGTATCGCAGGCTATGTGCTCGAAGATCACGTCTCTCCATCATTCGGCGTATTTGCAGCCAACAAAACCACCGTTGTGTTGGAGCTCAACGACCGCGCGATGAATCCCCTCATCGACAAGTTCGGGCTCGACGCCGTTGTGTTTGAAAACCAGGATGGGCGCCTGTTAGCAACTGTCAAAGCCCCGCTGTCGCCGCAGTTCTTTGGCTGGCTGCTGCAACTCAGCACCTTCATTAAGATCGTTCAGCCCCAAAGCGTCATCGATACGTATCTCAAATATCTCGACGACACTCGGGCACTTTACCAGGAAGACAGGTAATATTTCATGGCTACGACCCACAAATTCGATGAATCGTTTAAGAACCTGAACCCCGAACAGCGCGAGGCCGTCGAATGCCTAGATGGCCCGCTGCTCGTCATTGCCGGTCCCGGCACCGGCAAGACGCAGCTACTGAGCCTGCGCGCGGCGAACATCCTGGCCAAGTGCGATGTCGCCCCGCGCAACATCCTCTGCCTTACCTATACCGAGGCGGGCGCGGAAGCCATGCGCAAGCGCCTGATTGAGCTCATTGGGCGCGACGCCTACTGCATCGAAGTCAGTACGTTTCACGGATTTGCAAGCAGCATCAGGTCGCGCTATCCCGAGTACTTCACACGCCCCGCGACCGACACACTTGTTACCAGCCTTCACCAGCAAGAGATTTTTGATCGGTTGCTCAAATCGCTGCCCTTTGGGTCGCCCTTGGGCGGAGGGTCGCCCGATATGCCCGCGCAAAACATCGGCAAGATGATTGGCTTTGTCTCCAAAATCAAACGCAGCGGCCTGGACTACGACACGCTGGGCGCCATCGCGCAGCAGAATATCGACGCCGCTGCCTGGCTCACCGAGCATTCCGAGCTGCTTACGCTCGCCTGCGAAAGGGCAAGCGCCGCGTTGGCCGAACGCTTTGAGGAAGAGGTCGAGCGTGCCTGCGGCATGGCGCCCACATCGCTCACCCGCCCGATCGACTGTCCCGCCGGTACGTACGTGCCCTATATCCTTGAGCTGCGCGATACCGTTCGCCGCACCGAGCTCATCGATGAGAAGGGCAAATCCTCGGGATACACCAAAGTGCGCGATGCCTTCTTTGGAGGCAGCAACTCTCAGGGACGCACCTTTAAGATTGCGGAGCAGAGCGAGCGACTTAAGACCGCTTGCGACGTCGCGCGTAGCTACCAGAGCGAGCTCGACCAGCACCATCTCTACGACTACGACGATATGATCGGCGATTTTGTCGACGCCGTAGAACACAATGACGCGTTGCGCCAAGTGCTCCAGGACACCTATACCTATATCCAAGTTGACGAGTTCCAGGACACCAATGGCGCCCAGATGCGCATCATCGAGCTGCTCTGCGACGGCATTGATGCGCCCAATATCATGGCCGTTGGCGATGACGATCAGGCCATCATGCGTTTTCAGGGCGCCACGATCGAATGTGCCAACCAGTTTGCGGCCGAGTTTTCGCCCCGGAGCATCGTGCTCAAGACCAACTATCGCTCCACGCCCGCCATCGTTGAGCTTGGTCAAGCTATCGCACGCCAAATTGAATATCGCCTCGACGCCAGCTCGAATAAGTCAATCGAAGCCTCCAAGCCTCAGGGTGATCAGGTCGGCTTTAGCGAGAACGTCTACGCCGGCAAAGCCGAGGAATACGCCGCTGTCGCCGCGAGCATTAAGCAGCGGCTTGATGATCACTATCTCGATGAATGCGAAGATCCCAATGAAGGAATTGCAGTCATCTCTGCCAAGCACGCCGCCTTGCGCTCGCTGATTCCCTTCCTCGTTAAGGAGAAGGCGCCCTTTTCGTATCGCGAGCGGCAGAATCTCTTTGCTTCCGAGCGTATGCAGACGATGCTGGCACTGTTGCGCTGCGTTACCGCGCTTGCTCGCGGGCAGAAGGAGCTCGCCTGCAGCTATCTCCCCCAAATCATTTGCGCCACCGAGCTAGGCGGCGACCATCCGTCATCCGTGGCGTTTGCGCTCAACGCCAAGCGTGAGCACCATGGTGACTGGATGGCCGCCATGCGTGAGAGCGATAGCACCCACGTCAAAGAGCTGCACGACGATCTTATGCAGCGGGCGGCCGAGGCCGGCGCCTCCCCGGTCAGAGCGCTGCTCTTTAAGATTGCCAAACGCAGCCTTGACTATTATCAGGATCATAAAAAACAGGATCCGCTGGGCGCCGCCGAATTCAATGCCGGCATCCGCGCCCTACTCGCCTTTGCTGAGGGTGAAATGGGCGACGCGCGCCGCATGGGACGCACGCTTCGCCTGCCCGATATTGTCGACAAACTCGACGCCGCGCAAAAGTTTGGCGTGAGCATCGACGCATCGATCGATCTTGGCACACCGGGAGCCGTTCGCCTTACTAGCGCTCACAGCTCGAAAGGTCTGCAGTTCGATTGCGTCTACCTGCTCGACGCCGACGACTCCTCCTGGCACAAAGGTGCTGGCGGCATGAGCTTGTACCCGTCCAACCTGCTTATTCGCGACGAAAAGGATGACGACGATGCGCGCCGTCTGTTGTTTGTAGCCATCACGCGCGCTAAGCGACACCTCGAGCTGTACCGCGCCGGCGGATCGGCGCTGCAGGAGCTCACGGGGCTTATCGACTCTTGCGAGGTTTCTGTTGAAGCGGACCAGCTCAACGCCGCCATCGAAACCGAATGGCGCGACAACTACGTGTTTGATACGCCCGAGCTCCGTGCGCTTTTGGAGCCTCACACCGACGTAAAACACCTCTCAGCCACGGCACTCAACAACTTTGTGACCTACGAGCCTGGGTGTGCAAATAGCCAGCACTTCCCCGAGAAGCAGATTGTGCGCCTACCCACTGCGCCCACGATTCAAACCGAATTCGGCACTATCGTTCACGCGATGTTCGAAGAAATCGTTAATCGGATGGCAACCGATGGCGAAGCGTCAATTGAGACAATTGAGGCCGAATATCGCCAGCAGATTTCGTGGCTCGATTTTGCCCCCGAGGACGTCTATCGCTATTCGGACCGCTTCGAACGCATTTGTCATGCATTTGTCCCTTGGCTTGTCGAGCACGTATGCGGCTACCGTTGCATCACGGAAGCGAACATGCAGTGTCTAACTGCCGGTGGAACTCCACTCTTTGGTTTTCTTGACCTGCTCCTCGTTGACGATGCAGCTAAAACGGTGCAGATCGTCGACTACAAGACTGGCTTTGGCAAAGAAGTCCCTGCAGGCTACCATCGTCAGCTCAAGTTCTACAAACTGCTGGTCGAAGCGTCACCCGAGTTTTATGGCTACACCGTCACTTCCATGGGCGACTACTATGTAGAACCCGACAAGACGACGGGCGAGCTCCGCCCGCCGTTCTCGACAACCGCCAACGCCGATGACATTGCTGAACTCGAGCAGCTCATCGATGCCACATGGGCTCGCATTGAACACGGTGCTTGGGATACCAGCGCTTTTGAGCAGAGCGATGCCTATGAGCTGGCCATCGAGGAGCAGAAGGACTGCCGCAAAAAAGCCGATAAAACCGAGGTCGTGCAGCGCGTCTACGAGCACTGGCTAGTCGAGAACCCCGGAATGTGACAGAGGGGCTGTCCCTTTGTCACATTATTCGATGATAGTGCGAGAGTTTTGCTTGCGCATGGTGGCGAGCATGTGTTTGGGGACGGCGTGGACCATGCAGCTGCCGATGGTCGCGCTCGCGGCGGCCTTAGCTGCATCGCTTGCGTTTTTGGTCGCGTAGCTGTGGCGGAAACGCTTGAGCATGGCGATGTCGTTGCCGCCGTCGCCGTAAACCGCGACCTCGTCCTCGGCAATACCGTAGTAACCCGCCAGCCAGGCCACACTCTCGCCCTTGTTGCACGCCACGTCCGTGATCTCGAACATCACCGGATCGAACGGCGCGTTGACCACGCGGTCCGAACGCTCGGCCAAATACGCCTTAAGGTCGCGCTCCAGCTCGGGCGAGGTCACGCGGCAGTTGATCTTGCACACATCGTGGCGCAGGATGTCACCGATCGACTGGTCGAAATACTGTTCCTCGTGATACCCGCCACGTGCACGCATGCCACGCATCACGATGCGCTTGATAGGGCTGTCCTTCTTAAAACCCGCCTGGTGCATCTCGAACGAACCGCTCGAGAACATGCCGTCGGGCGTGGAGCAGTCGAAGCAAATGTCCGGGAACGCCTTGAGCAGCTCCTCGGTAACCTGCGGGTCGATGGTCCAGGTCTTGAGCACCTCGCCATGACTGTCGCGCACGATGGAGCCGTTAGAGCAGCAGGCATCGAGTGCCAGACCTGTAAAGCCATGTTCACCGATCGGCAACGTCGAGCGCCCGGTCGCGGGAACCACATGCAGGCCAGCCTCGGTCAGCTCGCGAATGGCACGGCGAATGGTCCCATCCGCCTCGTGCAGGGCGTTCAGCAGCGTTCCGTCTAAGTCACTCGCGAACATCTTGATCATGGGCATGCCTCTCCTTCGTCTGCACGATATTGTAGACGAAGGAGAGGCACGCCCAAACAATGCCGTCCCGGCGCGGCGTACCACCGCCTCCACAAATTCACGGTGCCCCAGCACGTTAAGACAATCGCCACAAGCGACTTTTCAGCCGATAAAACAGCGCCGTCGTCAACGTCAGCACCGCCAACATGCCTGCGAATACAATCGCCGGTGTCCATCGATCATATGCGAGCCCGTAAACCAATTGGCCAATAGGCGTTGCACAGGAAAGCATCATATAAACGAGTGCCAGCACTTTTCCGCAGAGTTCCTTTGGCGCTGACCGCTGAACAAATGAAACGATTTCGACCGATGCAATGCTTGCCCACGCCATGACCCATGCCGAGCCGGCCGCAAGCGCGGCAAACGCTAATTCATCAGGACCGCTCAGTAGCGTGACAATAATCGGTACGACTCCAAAACAAATCATCGCAACATATCGACATATGCCCTTGAAGGAAAAACGATGCGGCCAAATACCGACCAAACCACTGCCGACAAGACCACCTAAGCCCATAGCCACCTCAATAATCCCAACAAAGGATGATTGCATTCCGAGATGCTTTGCAACAATAACGGGAGCACCAATCGTTAACCCAACTAACGCAAGGTTCAAAATAGCCGCAAGCAAAAACACAACGAGCAATGATGCGTTTTGAAACAGGTACCGAATCGACTCCCGAAAATCGCTTCGGCATGTCGAGCAAGTCGTACTGTCCCCTGCCATTCCAGATGAGGCATTTTGCTTGAGTGCGCCCCCGAACAGTAGGGCTGACATCGCAAACGTCAACGCCGCGGTTTCGCATAGAGCATCGATACCAAAGCACCCATAGACCGCCGTCCCGACTACAGGCCCCAAGATATTGCTCGTCATGGTTATCTGCGAGACCAACGCAGTGGCACGCTCAACCTTTTCTGGGCCCGTCATGCGCACCGTCTCAATTTGAAGCATCGGCTTCAGCAACGATTGGATGCCATATTGGACGCAAAGCATTGCTGTCACGACAACCGCAAGAGGCAGCGACCGCTTCATGGGGATAAACAACAGCGATGCAGCCATCAGAACAATGCCGAGCACCACAAGAACCCCGCGATGTCTCCCCCGATCCGCCAATATTCCGCCAGCCGGAGTCGCAAGCACGCCCGGTATGAACGCTATCGCCGCGACGGCGCCATATAACGTTGACGAGCCGCTGCAATCGAACAAGTAAAGCGGGCACGCAAAGCACAGTGCCGACAACATCGAATACGCGCACAGCTGTGCAACAAGAAGACCGAAAAGCCTGATAGATCGCACTGTTTTTGGCGCCAATGAAACGCTAATTCTTCGCATCCCAGCCATAAGCCTGCCCCCAAATACATACTGTTAGTATGTATTTAATGACTTGAAAAGGGCAGCCGTGGCTACCCTCACAAATCAATTACATACCGTTGGTATCTATATTACCACCCGGCACGGTTCCATACGTCCCAAATCTGGGCCGTTGTCTGGAGCACTTCATTACCCAAATCAAGCCCCACCGCGGCCGCCATCTGCGCCAAACATTGTGCGCGAGCAAGCATTCGCTCCTTGGGCTCGAGCGGACGGAACAGCGGCAGCAGCCAAAGATTCGCTAACAACGATACGGCCTCCGCTGCTTCGCGCGGGCATTCGCACGCAATGGAGCCGTCGGCGATGCCCTCCTCGATCACTGGCAAGAGACAGCCATCGGCCGACTCGTCGAACGAGCCCTGGTACTGCATCGCCAGTAGACGCGAGCTTTTTACCGGATCTGCCGCAGGATGCATGCGTGCCCATAGCTCAATTTGTGGAACGACGGACTCGGGCGCGTACAGCCGCTTGAGCTTTTGGGCTCCGTTCATATTACCGATACCAAGCGTTGAGCGGCGGCGCTCAACAATCGGAGCCATTGCCCGATCAAATGCGGCGTTGAAAATCTCCTCTTTGCTCTTAAAGTGATGATAGACAGCACCCTTGGTCATGCCATCGAGGCGGTCGACGATGTCTTGAATGCTCGTCCCCTCATAACCCTGTGCGCAGAATAGCTCCAGCGCCGCGTCGAGAATCTTCGCGACCGTCTCCTCGGGATATTTATTACGACCCATAATCCGTCCATCCGCAACGCAAGTCTTGTGCCTCATTGCAGTATTTTAACGTTGCGGATGGCAGGCGTTCGATCCTACACCGCGGCGGGGCCGTGTTCGCCGGTGCGGATGCGGATGACCTCCTCGACCGGCTCGACCCAAATCTTGCCGTCTCCAACGGCACCGGTGCGAGCGGCGTTGCAGATAATCTCGACAATGCTGTCGACGTGCTCATCGGCACAAATGAGCGTGAACTGCACCTTAGGGATCGTGTTGACAAGCAACTCGTTGCCGCGCACGCACTCCTTCCAGCCATGCTGTGCGCCGCAGCCCTGCACCTGGTTGATAGTCATGCCACGAACATCAGCAGCAAACAGCGCGTCTTTGAGAACCTCAAGCTTTTCCTGGCGCACGATAGCCGTGATCTTTTTCATAGTGAATTCCTCTCTTTAATAAAGAAATGAATTGCCATTCAATGACGCGGGTTTCCCAGGTGCCGCAGATTGGGTTGAAAGAGGGGCGCCGCGTACTTTTGTACGCAAGCGACGGTTTGAAACCCAAGGTGCGGTGCCTGGGGAAGCCGCGCGACGATTGAACGGCAAGGTGCGGTGCTTGGGGAAGCTGTTAATCGAGTCCGGAGAAAGAGGGATAGGCGCTCTCGCCGTGCTGACTCGCATCCAAGTCCAACGCCTCGTCGGCCTCATCCACGCGCAGGCTGCCATGGAACAGTGCCTTGACCACCGCGGCGATCACCAAGTCGAGCACCAGCACAAGAGCGACCGTAACCACAATGCCCAAAATCTGCGAGATGAGCAGCGAGACATCGCCCGTGTAGAACAGGCCGCCCTTACCGGTCCACGAAAGCTCCGGCACGCAGAACAGACCCGTGAGCACGCCGCCCAGGATACCGCCGATGCCGTGGCAACCGAACGCGTCGAGCGCGTCGTCGTAGCCGAACTTGGTCTTGAGATGACTGATGGCCAAGTAGCAGACAGGCGAGACGATCAGGCCCATGACCAGCGCTGCCCACGGCTCGACAAAGCCCGCACCCGGCGTGACCACCACAAGGCCTGCAACCAGACCGGTGCTGGCACCCACCAGCGTGGGGCGACCGGTGTGCACGCGCTCGACGGCAAGCCACGAGACCAT
>URNU01000021.1 GCA_900549275.1 uncultured Collinsella sp.
GACTGTCTGACAAAATCGCAACCCGCACCAACCAGCCCTTTTGCTATTCCCGGCGGGGGCCGCGGGTAAAGTTTATCGCGAGTTCCGCACGAGCCGGAGAGCACTCAATGTGCTCTCCGTGCGAGCAGGACTGTAGAGCAGGAAACTTTACGCGCGGCCCCCGCCGGGAATAGCAAAAGGGCGACCCCTGTACGGAGTCGCCCTTGTTGAGCTGCTTATTTGTAGCTGCTACTCGGCGTCGTGGTGACGGCGGGGCTTGCGGCCTCCGTTGTCGCCGGGACGGCGCGGACGGTCGCTGCGCTCGGAGCGCTCGCGACGCGGACGCTCACGACGCTGGAAGTGCTCGCCATCGCCCTCGGAGGCACCCTCGGCGCGAGCCGGGGCCTCGGGCTTATCCAGACGATCGAGCGAGATCTTGCCGCGATCGTCGACCTCGATGACGACGACCTTGACCTCGTCGCCCACATTGAGGACGTCCTCGACCTTCTCCACGCGGCCCTTGGCAACGCGGGAGATATGCAGCAGGCCGTCCTTACCGGGCAGCAGGTTCACGAAGGCGCCGAAGGGCTGGATGGAGACAACGCGACCGGTGTACTCCTCGCCCGGCTCGGGAACCTTGATGATGAGCTTGATGCGCTCGACGGCCTGATCGACGGACTCGCCGGTGCCGCCGACAAAGACGGTACCGTCCTCCTGGATGTCGACCGAAGCGCCGGTCTCGTCCTGAATGCCGCGGATGACCTTACCACCGGAACCGATGACGTCGCGGATCTTGTCGGTCGGAACCTGGATGGAGACGATGCGCGGGGCGGTGCTGCGCGTGGTGTGACGCGGCTCGGGGATTACATCGAGCATCTTCTGCAGGATGAAAGCACGACCCTCCTTGGCCTGCTGCAGGGCGCGGGCCAGGATGTCGAAGGTAAGACCGGTGGCCTTGTTGTCCATCTGCAGAGCGGTGATGCCCTCGGTGGTGCCGGTGACCTTAAAGTCCATGTCGCCCAGGAAGTCCTCGAGACCCTGGATATCGGACAGGACCACGGTCTTGCCCTCCTCCTGGATCAAGCCCATGGCGATACCGGAGACCGGGCGCTTAATGGGCACGCCGCCGTCCATAAGGGCGAGCGTGGAGCCGCAGGTCGAAGCCATAGAAGAGGAGCCGTTGGACTCCATAACCTCGGAGACGACGCGGATGGCGTAGGGGAACTCGTTCTCGTCGGGGAGCACCGGAAGCAGGGCGCGCTCGGCCAGGTTGCCATGGCCGATCTCGCGGCGCTTGGGGCTGCCCATGCGGCCGGTCTCGCCGGTGCAGAACGGCGGGAAGTTGTAGTGGTGCATGTAGCGCTTGCCCTCCGTGGGCTCGATGGTATCCAGACGCTGGCCCTCGTTGAGCATGCCGAGCGACAGGACGGAGAGCACCTGGGTCTGGCCGCGCTGGAACAGGCCGGAGCCGTGAACGAGCGGCAGATAGTTGTCCTTCACCATGATGGGGCGAATCTCATCGGCGGCACGGCCGTCGACGCGCTCACCGGTCTCGACGACCATGGTGCGCATGGCCTTCTTCTCGAGCTTCTTGAGCGCCACGGGGATCTCGCGCTCCCAAGCGGCCTGCTCCTCCTCGGTGAACTCGGCGCGGATGGACTCCTTCAGAGCCTCGACCTTGCCGATACGGGAGAGCTTGTCGGCGTCGCGAAGGGCGGCTGCCATCTCGTCGTAGTGGGCGAAGATACGCTCCTGGACCTCCTCGACGGGCTGGTCGAGCGGGTACTCCTTCTTGATGATGGGGCCGTTGACCTGCTCCCACTCGGCGACGAACTCGTCCTGAGCCCGGCAGAAAGCAGCAAGGGCCTCCTGGCCAAACTTCATGGCGGCGAGCATGTCGTCCTCGGAGATCTCCTCGGCGCCGGCCTCGACCATCGAGATGAAGTCGGCAGAGCCGCCCAGCTCCAGGTCCAGATCGGAGTTCTCGCGCTCCTCGTAGGTGGGGTTGACGATAAACTCGCCGGTCTCCACGTTGCGGCCGATGCGCACGCAGGCAAGCGGGCCCTCGAAGGGCACGCCGCCGAGCGTCATGGCCAGGGAAGCACCCATGACGTTGATGACATCGAAGGGGTTGACCTGGTCGGCGACGAGCGAGGTAGCCACGATGTGCACCTCGTTGCGGAAGCCGTCCGGGAAGCTCGGGCGAATCGGACGGTCGATCATGCGCGCGGTGAGCGTGGCCTTCTCGCTGGGACGGCCCTCACGCTTGAGGTAACCACCCGGGATGCGGCCGGCGGCGTACATCTTCTCGTTGAAGTCGACGGTCAGCGGGAAGAAGTCGTAGTTCTTGCGCTCCTTGGAGACGACCACGGTGTCGAGCATCGTGGTGTCGCCCTGCTTGACCAGGCATGCGCCGGTGGCCTGCTTGGCAAGCTCGCCCGACTCAAAGGTGTAGGTCTTACCGTACAGCTCAAAGGTCTTGGATACGAGTGTCATTGTTCTCCTTTACCCCACAGGCCCCTTGCCTGCGGGCTTCTCATGTGACGCGGGCCCCCTGCCCCCGCCACGCTTCAGAGCGTGATTGTTCACGCCCTTACACAAAAAGAGCGCCCCGCTGCGCAGGACGCTCTTAGCATGTACAAATCCTTACTGGATGTTGTCGCGGATGCCCAGAGCCTTGATGAGCTCACGGTACTCGACGATGTCGCTCTTCTTGATGTAAGAGAGAAGACGACGACGACGGCCGACGAGCATGAGCAGACCACGACGGGTGTGGAAGTCCTTCTGGTGGGACTTCATGTGCTCGGTCAGCTCCTTGATGCGCTCGGTCAGGATGGCGACCTGAACCTTGGGGTTGCCGGTGTCGACCGGGGTGTTACCGAACTGGGCAGTCAGCTCCGCCTTGCGCTCTTTGGAAACAGTCATTGTTTCACCTTTCGTTTTACGTCGCCCGCGGGCGACTCGATTCGCCTCGGACTGGGAAGCCGCCGGTGGAGCGAGCAACCAAGGTCGAGGTACCAACAGGTCGGCATGATACCACAAGCAGCCCGCGCCTGCGCATCATCACCGACCCAACATGAATTCCATCGCACGGAGGCGCTGATCGGTGTGCGTCGCAGCCCAAACATGCGAAAGCCCCAGCAAAAAAGCTGCGGTATGGGAATCGACCCTCTCGGCCAAGAGCGAATCGAAGGTCATGGACATGAGGGCGCGCAGCCACGCGACCTCACCGGTCGACACCAGCTCGGCACCCGGAACGCTCGACGCGCACGACCCGCACAGAAGCCCGCCGGCTTGGGCCGAAAAATGCGAGAGCATGGGATCGCCGCACGAGACGCAAGCCGAGAAATCGGGTCGGTAACCAACGTGCGACAGCAGTTTAAAGACAAAGGCCGCCACGAGCAGGTCCATGTGTGCCGAATCGAGCCCGCTACCGACAAGCGTGAGCGCCCGCTGCGTAATGGCAAAGGTAAATGGATCCTCGGCATCCTCAAACGAGCACACACGCGCGACCTCGGCGATTGCGCTTGCGGCGCAGGTCGTCTCGTAATCGGGTGCTGCGCCGAGCGGCGCCTCCATAAGCTCGGCCTGGGAAACCACATCGAGCGACCGTCCATGCGCGAGCAGCATATCGACGGTACAGAACAGCTCGCAGCGCGCAGCCAGGCGCCCACCGGGTTTGCGGGCGCCCTTTGCCACGGCACGAACCTGCCGGCCCCGCTCATCAAGCATCGTCAGGATCAGGTCCGTCTCTTTGAGCTTCGTTTTGTCGAGGACGAGCACCTTCGTGCGATATGTCCGGGAGCCTGTCATGCGCGCCGCGAGTCCTTAGTCCTCGGCGTTGTAGCCAAAACGGCGAATTTGGGCCTCGTCGTCGCGCCAGCCGGCCTTGACCTTCACGTCCAGCTCCAAAAAGACCTGCGTGCCAAAGATACGCTCAAGATCGCGACGGGCGTCGATGCCGATATGCTTGATCATCTCGCCGCCCTTGCCGATGATGATGCCCTTTTGGCCTTCGCGCTCGACGTAAATGGTGGCGTGCACGCGCAGCACCTTCTTGGTCTGCTCGAGCGCATCGCAGATAACGCCAACGGAGTGCGGGATCTCATCACGGGTGCGGCGCAAGACCTTCTCGCGCACAAACTCGGCAACGAGCGTCTCGTCGGAAGCGTCGGTACCCATATCCTCGGGGAACCAACGCGGACCCTCGGGCAAAAAGTGCGCAACGGTCTCGATGAAGGCATCGACGTTGAAGTTCTTGACGGACGACGTCACGATCTCGTCGTCATATTCCATGAGCTCGTGGGCGGCCTTAAGCTGCTCCATGACCTGTGCGGGGTCGGCCTCATCGGCCTTGGTGAGCACCAGGACCTTCTTGGAACGGGCATTCTTGACGCGCTCGGCAACCCAGGCGTCTCCCCTACCGATCGGTTTGGTGGCATCAATCAAAAACGCGACGACGTCGACATCGTTCAGTTCGAACAACGCGCTCTTGTTGAGCTCGGATCCCAGACCGTCCTTGGGCTTGTGAATACCCGGGGTATCGACAAAGACCAGCTGGTAGCCGGGACGGTTGACGACGGCGCGCATGCGGCGGCGGGTCGTCTGGGCCACCGGCGAGGTGATGGCGACCTTTTTGCCATAGCAGGCGTTGAGCAGCGTGGACTTGCCGGCGTTGGGGCGGCCGACAAGCGCCACGAAGCCGCTGCGGAAACCGGGCTCAACGTCGCCAAAGCCCACGAGGCTATCGTCCTCGTCGCACAGGGCGTCGAGCTCCTCGTCGCTCATACCCTCAAACGGGTCGAATTCCTCGACCTCGTCAAGCAAATCGGCATCCTCGACCTCATCCAGAACCTCGTTGTCCAGAACCTCATCGGTAGGCTGCATATTGTCGGACATGAAAATCCCTTTCTAAATAAAGCCGAGCGCGTGGGCAAATACGAGCAAGCCCACAATCGCGGCGGTGATGGAAAGTACGTAGACAGAGGCGGCGGCGATATCCTTCGCGCGCTTTGCCAGCGGATGGAGCTCCTGGGTCGCCAGATCGACAATCGCCTCCATGGCGGTGTTGCACAGCTCGCCGTGAATCACCAGGCCGCAGCAGATGATAATCGTGGCCCACTCGGCAATGTCGAGCCCTACGATGCAGCCGGCAATAACGGTGCACACGCCCACTACGAGCATGACCTTAATGTTGCGCTCGGTCTTGACGGCGGTGACGAAGCCCTCCATGGCGTAGGAAAACGACTTTAAGAAGGATGGATGATCCTTGTTCGATCCGGGAATCATAGACGGCTCCTAGTCGTGGGCGTGGTTGGTGATGGGGCCGACGTGGACCAGCTTGGGGTCCTCGCCGCGCTCAAGCGCCAGATCGCGCAGGATGGCGTCCTCGCGGGCCTCCATGACCTCGGCCTCGTCGTCCTCGATATGGTCATACCCCAGCAGATGCAGCATGCCATGCACGAGCATCAGGCGGCACTCGTCGGCAGGGCTATTGCCAAAGCCGGGGGCCTGACGGGCAATGACCTGCGGGGCCAAGATGATATCGCCGAGCTCGAGCGTCTCATCGGCGGGAATATCCTCGTCAAAGGCCGAGTCGCATTCAAACGAGAGGACATCGGTAGTACGGTCGATACCACGCCACTCGTGGTTGAGTTCGTGCATCTCGTCCTCATCGACATATGAAAGGGAAATCTCAACTTCACGCTCAACGCCCTCGGCGGCAAGCACGACCTCGCAGATGTGCTCTACCTCCTGAGCGTCGAGCAGCGTATCGAGCTCGGCATCGTTGCTGATCAATACACTCAACGGGACTCCTTTCGGTCGCGCACGCGCTTCTCGCGTACATCATCATAAGCATCGTATGCCTCGACGATACGCCCCACCAAGGCATGGCGTACCACGTCGGCACGCTCGAGGTGAGAAAATGCGACATCGTCGACACGGCCCAAAATCTGCTCAACGTCGGCAAGACCGCCACGACGACCCACCAGGTCACGCTGACTCAGGTCGCCGGTAATCACAAACTTGGAGTTAAAGCCCAAGCGCGTCAGGAACATCTTCATCTGCTCGGGCGTGGTATTTTGCGCCTCGTCAAGCACCACGAAGGCATCGCACAGCGTGCGGCCGCGCATATAGGCAAGTGGGGCGATCTCGATCACGCCGCGCTCCATGAGCTCATCGGTGCGCTCGCGATCCATCATGTCAAAAAGTGCATCGTAGAGCGGACGCATGTAGGGATCGATCTTTTCCTCGAGGGTACCGGGCAAAAAGCCCAGGTTCTCCCCCGCCTCGACAACTGGACGCGTCAAGATCAGACGGCCCACCTCGTGACGCTTGAGTGCGGCAACAGCGAGCGCCATGGCCAGATAGGTCTTACCGGTACCGGCAGGACCCAGGCCAAACGTGATGGTATTTGAGCGGATGGCATCCACATAGCGCTTTTGACCGAGCGTCTTGGGGCGAATGACGCGACCGCGATACGAAAGCAGCACGTCATCGCGAAGCGACGTAGCCTCGTGCTCACCGTCGCGCAAGACGGCCAGGCAGCGAGAGACATCGTCAGCAGAAAGCGTGCGCCCGGCAGCCGCCTCGCGAAAAGCATGCTCGAAAAAACGTGCCACAAGCTCGACCTCATCCGGGTCACCGCTCACAGCGATGCTGTCGCCACGGGCGACCACGTGGGCGCGAACTAAGCTCTCCAGCGCACGAAGGACGCCGTCGCCGGCACCCAAAACGCGCGAGGGGTCAATACCCTCGGGAACGGTAAGTCTAATCTTCGAGGCTTCCATGAACCTCCCTGCGTGCATGGACCAAGCCGGAATCATCGACTCCGATGATAGCAACATCGAGCAGGCACGGGGCTGTGAGTCCACAGGTATCGTCAAGACGGGCATGATGGAACGAACCGAGCGTCAGGTTGTCGCCATACTCGAGCACGGCGCGCTCGACGGTGCCCACGCGACGGCGAGCGTCGACAATGGCAAGCTCCTGCGCCGCGGCTCGCATACGACGACTGCGCTCGGCCATAACCTCGGGCGGCACCTGGTCGGGCATGTCGGCAGCAAGGGTACCGGGACGCCTGCTGTAGCGAAACACATGCATACGCGAAAAGCCCACGCGGCGGCACAGCGCCAGCGACTCCTCAAACTCCTCGTCCGTCTCGCCGGGAAAACCGACGATGACATCGCACGAAAGAGACACCTGAGGCAAGTTGGTGCGAATCATGCGCACCGTCTCCTCAAAGGCCTCGGCGCTATAGGGACGGCCCATGCGATGCAGTGTCCTGGTGCAGCCGGACTGCACGGGCAGGTGTAAAAACGGGGCGATGCGCTTCGGATAGCGCGCCATGACCTTAAGCAGGGACTCGGAGATATCCATGGGCTCGACCGAGGAAATGCGCACATGCGGAATGGACGTGCGCTCCATGATCGCCTCGAGCAGCTCATCGATCTCGACGTGTTCATCAGTCGCGCTCTTGCCATCGTAGGCGCCCAGGTTCACGCCCGTCAGCACTACCTCGGGCACGCCGGCCTCCTGGGCCTCGCGAACCTGCTCGAGTACGGACTCGACCGGCACGGAGCGCTCGGGGCCGCGGGCCTTCCATACAATGCAATAGGTGCAACGGTGGTTGCAGCCGTCCTGGATCTTCACGCCCAGACGCGAGCGACCGAGCGCGTCGACCACCTCGCCGTCACTGCAGGCGGGAACGTCATCGGACTCAACGCCCAGCACCTCACAGACGCGTTCGGCGACATCGATCTTGGACGGCTCGGCGATCACGCGGTCCGAAAGCTCCAGCAGCTCCTCGGGGTGCAGATTGACTACGCATCCGGTCACGACCACATAGGGCTCGTTTGGATAAGCCAGCGCATGGCGAACGGCCTTACGGGTCTTGGCCTCGGCCTCGCCCGTAACGGCACAGGTGTTAATGACGATCAGCTCAGCATCCTGAGGCTCCACCATCGCAAAGCCCAGGCGCATTAGATCGGCAGTGATACGGTCGGACTCAACCCGGTTGACGCGGCAGCCGAGGTTGACGACAGAGATATGAGGTGCGAGCACGCGGGCTCCTTAATCGAGGATGTCGTCGAGAGCGCTCTTGATGCGATCGGTTACCGACTTCTTACCGGATGCGACGTCATCGCCCATCTCGTCGGCAAAGGCGCGAAGCAGCTCGCGCTGCTTGTTGGAAAGGTTCGTGGGGACGACCACGCGCATCTGAACGATAAGACGGCCACGCGAACCGCCACCGCCGATACGCGGCATGCCGTAATTGTTGACGCTCACGGTGTCACCGTACTGTGTGCCGGCGGGGACGCACACCTTGACGACCTCATCGGGCATAATGCCCTCGACCTCGATCTCGCAGCCGAGCGCGGCCTGCGCAATCGAGATATCGCTCACCAAGTACAGATCATCGCCATTACGCTTAAAACGCTCGTGATCGGCGACACGCACGTTGACGATCAGGTCGCCCGAGGGCTCGCCGCGAAGGCCGGCCTCGCCAAAGCCGCTCACGCGCAGCTGACGACCGGTCGAAACGCCGGCGGGAATATCGATGTCGATCTTTTCGTGCGAAGGCGTGCGGCCCTGACCGTCGCAGGTCTCGCAGGGATGGTCGATAACCGTGCCCTCGCCGTGGCAGTCAGGGCAAGGCGAAGAGGACTGGACCTGGCCCAGGAACGAGCGCTGGACCGTCGTGACATAGCCCGTGCCGTGGCAGCGGCTGCACTGCTTTTCCTGCGCACCCTCGGCCCTACCGGTGCCGTTGCAATCCTCGCAGGGAGCAAGGCGGTCATAGCTGATTGTCTTTTTGCAACCGAGTGCCGCCTCCTCAAGGGTCACCGAAAGGGAGATGGCCATATCGCGGCCGCGACGACGCTCACGACGATTTCGGGCGCCACCGCCGGCACCGCCACCAAAGAACGACGAAAAGAGGTCGTCCATACCCATGCCGCCAAAAATATCGTTAATGTCGACGTAGCCCGAACCACCAGGGCCTTCGGCAGTGCCGTAACGGTCGTAGTTAGCACGCTTCTGCTCGTCGGAAAGAACGGAATATGCCTCGTTGAGCTCTTTGAACTTGGCCTCGGCCTCGGGGTCGTCCGAAACGTCCGGGTGTACGGTACGGGCCTTCTTTAGAAACGCGCGCTTAATCGTCCGCGCGTCGGCATCCTTGTCGACGCCAAGTACCTCGTAGTAATCCCTATTTTCCGACACGACCGAATCCTTCCGACTTTCATTATTGTCACAGTGCGTCCTATACCCAAGCTGGGCCGGCCGCAAACAGAGGGGTTGATGTTATTGCATTGCGTAGGGCGAAAGCATGGCACGCTGCGAGCAGCTCGCAAACCAAACCGACACGAGCGCAAACATAAATCCGTTGGCAAAACCGTTGGCAAACTGCATCGCGCCGCGCTTCCACCACAGCAGGCTGCGGTGCAGCACGCCGTCCGAGACCACCATGAACAGGCCCATGGCAAACGGAATAAAGCACATCACGGCAAAGGCCGAGAACACGCCCGAGATGGCCGACAGCACCAAAAACGGCGCCACGATTCCCATCAGGTAAAAACCGGTACGGGCCTTGCCTTCCAGGCGCTCGGCCTCAACATGGGCGCGACCGACCAAATCGCCACCCGAGGCACCGTTGGTGCCGGCGTGACCCATGCCGCTAATGCGAATCTCGTCGCCGTCGTGCGTGCCGGCAGGAAACTCAATCGTCTGCTCGGAGGTCACACGGGTTCGCCCGCTGCCGCCGCAATCGGGACAGGGGTCGGCAACGACCTTACCGGAACCGCCGCACTCGGGGCAGACCGACTGGAACGTGCCGGCACCGAACAGGAAGGACAGGTCGACGTCGATGTGCCCGCGACCGCCGCAGCTCGGACAGGTATGTGCATGCTCGGACGAAACAGAACCCGAACCGCCACAGTGGCCACAGGTATCGAAGCGCGTATAGCGGACGGTCTTGCGGGCACCGCCCTTGGCCTCCTTGGCGTCGAGCTTAATATCGACGACCACGTTGGCGCCGTTCTCGGGATTATAGGCAGCCTGCCCGCGACGCGGCTGACCCCAGGCGCCACCAAAGGGAAAGCCGCCCTCAAAGGGATTACCATAGCCTGCGCTGCCGGCGTAGCCGCCGCCATAGGGCGAAGCCGTGGGAGCGCCGGCGAAGGGATTACCCGAACGCATGGCGTCATAGCGCGCACGCTTCTGCTCATCCGAAAGCACAGCGTAGGCCTCGGAAACCTCTTTGAACTTTTCCTCGGCATCCGGCTCTTTGTTAACGTCCGGATGGAGCTTGCGAGCCTTTTGCTGGAAGGCCTTCTGTATATCACGCGAGGTGGCGTCCTTGGAGACACCCAAAATCTCGTAGTAATCTTTTTCGTTCATCGTCGCCATGCGCGGCAACCTCCTGCTCACAGCAGCGTATATATTGCGGTAATTCTACCCGAGCGGCCTAGGCTAGACCCCAAAACAGCTCGAACAGCACATTTCCATCGAGCCAGCCCAAGTGGGTGGGCGCTAAACGAGCGTGGGCACGACCTGCGATAACGTCTTTCGAGGTGACGCGCTCCGCAAGCCCCTCAACGCCGTCGGGCACCCAGGTGGTAAGGCCAAACTCGAGCGCACGGTCACAGGCCGCCGCCAACTCATCTGCAGCGATCACGTTTGCCGAGCGAACCAACAGGTCGGGCCCAATGCCACGCGTCATGCGGCAGGCGAGCATCAAATCCTCGGCCGTAGCCTCGCGCTGCGACAGATACTCGGCATCAAACGTCGTCGCGGCATCGTCGCGTTGCACCAAGCGCACGCGATATGCATCGCCGCGAGCAGGCACGTCGGGAAACAGCCCGGCCAAGCGATCGAAATCCTCGGCGTCGAGCATGCCGGCGGCAGAGCGACCCAAACCCAGATAGCCCTGTCCGGTCCAATAGGCAATGTTGTGGGCACACTCATGGCCGTCGAGCGCGTAGCTTGCCACCTCATACGGGTGATAGCCGGCCGCACCCAGGCGCTCACGCGCCGCGTCCATGCATGCAGCCTGAAAATCCTCGTCGGGCTCGAGCGACTCGTCGCGACACGCCATGCGGTAGAGCGAAGTGCCCTCCTCGAGCGTGAGCGGGTACACCGACACATGATGCGGCGCCGCCGCCAACACACCATCGAGCGTGCGCTGCCAGCTTACGGCGGTCTGCCCGGGAAGTCCGCACATCAGGTCGCAGGACATATCGAGCCCTGCGTCCTTGACAGTCGCGATGGCAACGAGCGCCCGATCGGCATCGTGAATGCGGCCGATGGCGGCAAGCTCGGCGTTGTCGAGGGTTTGGACTCCCAGAGAAATGCGCGTGACGCCCACCCCGGCAAGCGCCGCCGCAAGCTGCGAAGTCAACGACTCAGGATTGGCCTCGCAGGTAAACTCAACAGGCTTGCACCACGCCGAGATACGCCAGGCAAGTTCTACCAGACGATCCCCCGCCAGCGACGGCGTGCCGCCGCCAACATAGACGGTACGGATCTGCGCAAGCGCCCCGACGTCTCCAAAGGCATCAAGGCGCGCATACAACTGCTCAAAATAGGCATCGAGCGCAGCGCTCAGGTCGCACGGAGCAAAACTGCGCGAGTCAAAGTCACAGTAC
>URNU01000022.1 GCA_900549275.1 uncultured Collinsella sp.
ATCTCGCCCTTGGCGGTAAGCATGATAATGGGCACATCCGAGGTATCGCGAATAGTGCGGCAAACGCGCTCGCCGGGAATCTTGGGGAGCATAAGGTCGAGCACAACCAGGTCGAACTGGTGCTTCTCGAACTCCTCGATCGCAGACTGGCCGTCGCCAACGCCAACAACCCAGTAGCCCTCGCGCTCGAGATAGGCAGCGACAGCGTCACGGATTGCCTTCTCGTCCTCGACCAGCAGAATCTTTTTTGCATCTGAAGCCATAACACGGCCCCCCTGTCTCAATTAGCTAAGAACAAGCCCATTTTAACGCACCTATGCCCACCGAGCACCGCTACAGTGCGGCGGCTCGGCGGGCGGCACTCACAATTACAACGCGCTTATTCCCCCGTTGACGCCTTTTTAACCCCTCGGCGCTAAAGAGAGAACAGGCGGGCGGTAACCGTCTCGGGAATTCCTTGGCTATTACGCACCGTGGCATAGGTTAAAAACGTATTCGATTTACCCGCCGTAGCTGGATAATCGCCATATTCGAGAGCGCGGTCGGGCGACAGCAGCGAACCATAGGTTTTGGCGGAGGTATCGATCAGAAAATGCGAAGCCTGAACCTTGACCAGGTATTTGTTCTTCCTACCGGCAGCACACGCAAGCGGCTCGCGCGACAAAAATAGGAACGTCCCATTCTCGTTACCGATATAGGTGCCCATGTTGCCTAGACTCCCCACGCCGCTATAGGTGGCCTCGATGGAGAACACAAACGTGTCGCCCATATATACGGCCTCGAAGGGAGACACCGATGAGGGAAGGACCAGCTGAGCCCTCTTGGTATTGTTGCCGTCCGTCAGGTCGATCGCCGTCATGCCGTAGTAGACGCCCTCGTCGTTGCGCACGCGCGGGGAGATGGTCAAGATGCCGTCACTCACACGCGGGGCGGATGCAAAGCGACCCGTTGACTTCCAAATGGCCTCGGCCTTTGCCTCGTCGAGCGAGCGGCGGTAGCAATACGAGTCGTGACTCGTCTTATTGCCGCCCGTCGAAGGCATCTTGTACCAAATGACAGACGATTCGAACGCCGTAAACAGCGGCGGATCGTAGTCCTTGCCGCCTCGATCGAGCTCGACCGCATCGCCGACAAGCGACGCACCTGCCTTATTTTGCGCATAGAGCTTCCACGATGCGTTCGCGAAGTTCATTTCGACCCAAGCAAACACGCCATCGCCGGCTCGGACATCGTAAAACGAATACCCTGCACCTTCGACGGGATCCTCGATGAGCGTCGTGAGCGAACCGTCGCCCAAGTTGAGCACACCGAGCGTGTTGGCATGCCGCGCCGATGCGGGTGCCATCATCGCCGCAGCGTAATCGCCGTCGCAGTAGTACAGCAGCGTACCCAGAGGCAATGTCCATGAAGCCGCAGGCTCGAGGTCGATGTCGACAGCCTCGTACTCATCCGTAATCGAGACGATTTTTGAGTCATCTTTGATAACCTGCGGCTCGCCGGCGGCATCGTCGCTGGTGCCCGTTTTTTTCGAGCATCCGGCAAGCACCGTGGCAGCGCCCGCGGCAGCTCCACCGAGCACAAAGCCGCGGCGCGATATTCCGTTCTTGATGTGGTCGGCGATACCCATTAGGCGATCTCGGCGCGAGCGGCCTCGATAGCGCGTGTAAGCTGGTCGGCGCAGGAGGTCTTTTTCATACCGCAGGTATTACCGGCGAGAACCTCGATTACGCGATCGGCAGGAGCACCCTCGACCAGCCTGGAGATTGCCTTGAGATTGCCGTCACAGCCGCCGGTAAACTCAACGCCCATCACCTTGTTGCCGTCATCGGAAAGGTCAAGGTGAATATTGCGAGAGCATACACCCTGAGGCTTGTAGTCAAAACTAATCATTGCGTTCCCCTCTCGTAAAGCAATTTCAGACGTTTATTATCCCCGTCCGAACCGATAAAGTGTCGCAGGCACCGATTCAACATTCCCCGATGCGCAAACTGATGACAGCAATACTAGCAATCTGCTTCCCGAGCGTGAACTTCACGTTTCTCTTGATACATATTATGGTCGGCAAGGTTGTATATCTCGGCTAGCGTACAACCGGGCATCTCTGCCGTCGCAACGCCAAATGATGCGCTGACTGTCAGCGCATCATCGCTCGCCGCAGCAAGACCGTGTCGAAGATTTTGCACCACTTGACGTGCAGACTCGCGATCAGTGTGGGGGCATATCAGCAAAAACTCGTCTCCACCAACGCGCATGGGCACAAACTTCTCGCCTGCCGCCCTCCTCAATACAGACGCCGTACGCCGCAACAACTCATCGCCCATTTCGTGACCGTACAGATCGTTAGTGCGCTTGAGATAGTTGCAGTCCAGCATGATCACACTCACGGGCAGGGACCCGTTGACCGAATCGTCGCCAAGGGATTCAAGGTAATTTCTATTGCGAAGCCCCGTCAGCTTGTCCTGGAAGGAAAGCTCTTCGGCGCGTTTCGCTATCGAGATGTTATGCGTCGCCACGACCACCGATTCCAGTCGCCCCTGTTCATCGCGGCACTGCGGAACAACCTGCAGTGAATACCAAGTGCCTCGGCAATCTCGGACATCGGCATCCAAATACGGTACGCCCTTCATACGATCCCGAAGCGTCTTTATATCTATAAGTTCCATGACCGCCTCGCGACTTTCGGGACTCACGACGTCCCGACAGACCGTGGCCAAAAAGTCATATGCCTCGGCGTGCTCGGCAAATATCTTCGCGATCGACGGCGACATGTTAATTCCCTCGATCTCGAGCGTATCGAGATGCAACAGGAAGGTCGACTCATACGTGGAACTGATGGCATTGATGATGCCAAGCTGCTTGTCCTTTTCGGCCAAGTTGCGACGATCGGCAATACCACGTGCCAACAGCACCACAACCAGAAACACCAGGCACACCAGCACGCCGGCAACGACAAACGAAATTCTGCCAGACATGACCTCGGATTTGGGATACAGCGCAAACAGGCGGTAGTCCTTATACGCCGCACGTACGGCATACCATGTTGTCCCCCGATATTCGATGCATGTTATGCCCTCGTCTTTCCAGTCAATTCCGCTATCGGCGAGAAGCCGGGCAAGGGTTATATCGACAGTCGAATCGTTTGAGGAAACGATTTGCGCATCGCGCATCACAAGCACCGTTGGACTCTGATGGAACGTGCTGTTCACAAGGACGTCGGCGATCGTGTACGAATAGTCATCGGCGGGTTCAGCCGCAAGGGATCGATACCCCAACGCCACCCCATCACCGTATGGAACGGCACTCACGGCAAAGTCGACACCGCGGCGCTCGACAGCGGTCGAGTAGGAGACTTTGGAACCTCGATACATCGATGCGACCGACGAACAGGCCAGCTCCTCTCGCCACAGCATGAGCGGATCGCGACCATCGATATCGTAATGGGCGGCCATATGACCGTCGGCGTCCATGACCAACATTCCCGAAAGGCACTCAGTATGGACATATTCCTCGACCAGACCGTCGTTGACTTCAGATCGATCAGGCGGCAAGAATGTCGCAAACGACTCGAGCGCAGCATCCAAATTGTGCGTAGCCTCGGTTTTTCTTCCCTGTTCATATCGGTCATATTTTTCGCAGGCGTTTTTTAAAAACACCATGGTTTCCTGGCCGAACCCAAGCGTTTTATCAAGGCAGCGATGCGTGCCGACCATATAGAGCAGACTCAATAGGGCAACGCTGACCACGATGCCGATAGCCGCAGCAACCAAACCCTTTCGACGCAAGCGGCGCTCGTCATTTGTCATGATTCCGCTCCTTGCCCGCCCGTCGCTGCTCCAGCCTTGTAATTATCCACAATGCGCTCTATCGTGCCATCTCGATCCATGTCGAACAGCACGGTATTGAGGTTTTTGACGTACTCCCCCTCATAGCTATCATCAAACGCGGCGCCCAGGTCAACCGTCATAACGTTGTCGGCGAACACACGATAAACGCCAGGATACTGGGCGACGAGTCGATCAAGCGACTGAACGTCCGCCATCCAACAGTCGACATACCCTTTGGCGAGGGCGGCTTTGCAGAGTTCGGCAGAACCATACGATTTGATTTGCACGTCCGGCGAGATTTCCAGATCCCCTGCAAGCAATCGGCGTTCGCTCACCGAGCCCGCAATCACCGCAATGGTCTTGCTTCCATCGAGATGCGCCAAGCACTTGATGCCACTCGTTTTCCTGGCGGCAACCGAAACCGTCAGGGTCAAATACGGCTCTGTCCAGTAATAATCGTCTTCGCGGTAACAGGGCGAATAGTCACACCACAGACAATCGATATCACCGTTTTTGAGCAGGCGATCGCGGTCATTCCAGGATATGTCGATGAATTGTGGCTTGATTCCCGCACGTCTGCAGGCCTCGCGGGCGATATCGATATCGATGCCGGCGTAATCGCCCGTGGTATCGATATACACAAAGGGGTCGTTGTCCGTAACGCCGATTTTGAGTACCGGGAGTTCTTTGTCGGTTTCATTCGAGGGGGAAGAACTGCTTCGAACGGTATACGTCAGGGCGACCACACAGACGGCAACAAGGAGCATGAGCGTAAACGAGACGACGGCTCGTTTGATACGTCTGGGCACGCGCCTCCTTTCGTCGAAATAGCAGTCGGAGTTCATTTTATTACCAGGGATTGATGCAACAATAAAAAAAGCGCCTCGCCCAAGACGGGCAAGGCGCCAATGGTCAAAATGCAACCGCAAGCAGTCGAATTAGGACAACCCTACTCGAAGCTCAACTGCTCCAGGCGGTCGAAGACCGTGTCGATACGGGTGAGGAAGTCCCACGGATCGAAGATCTCGTCGAGCTTCTCCTGGCTGACAGTGCAGCGAGGATCGGCCTCGAGACGCTCCTTAAAGGTGGGGCCGGAGACACAGTCCTGCACCTCGTGCCAGGTGGCCATGGCGTTTTCCTGCACGATAGCATAGGCATCCTCGCGGGTGATGCCCGTATCGACGAGGGCCAGCAGGACCTTGGAGGAGAAGATGAGGCCACGAGTCTTGTTGAGGTTGGCCATCATGCGAGCCGGATACAGTTGCAGGCCGTCGATAACGCGGATGAGGCACTGGACCATGTGGTCAAGCGCGATGAAACTATCAGCCTGGGCGACGCGCTCGGCAGAGGAGTGCGAAATATCGCGCTCGTGCCACAGGGCGACGTTGTCGAAGGCGACCTGGGCGTTGGACTTCACGATGCGCGACAGGCCGCAGACCTTCTCCATGGTGATCGGGTTGCGCTTGTGCGGCATGGCGGAGCTGCCCTTTTGACCCTTGCGGAACGGCTCCTCGGCCTCGAGCGTATCGGTCTTCTGCAGATTGCGAACCTCGGTAGCGATGCGCTCGCAGGTGGCCGCCGTGGTGGCAAGGACGCCGGCGAGGTAGGCGTGATGGTCGCGGCTGATGACCTGCGTGGACAGCGGGTCGTGAACCAGGCCCAGGTGCTCACAGACATACTCCTCGACAAACGGTTCGATGGAGCTGTACGTGCCGACAGCACCCGAGATGGCACCGAAGGCAACGTTCTTGCGGGCATCCTCAAGACGGTCCAGATCGCGCTTGAGCTCCCAGGCCCAAGAGCCAAACTTCATGCCGAAGGTCATCGGCTCGGCGTGGATGCCATGAGTACGGCCGGCGCAGAGCGTGTTGCGCTCCTCGAAGGCACGGCGCTTGCAGATCTCGCCGAGTTTCTTGACGTCCTCGATAATCAGGTCGCAGGCCTGGGTGAGCTGGTAGCACAGAGCCGTATCGCCCAAGTCGGAGCTGGTCATGCCATAGTGAACCCAGCGGCTGGGCTTGGGGTCGCCCTCCGGAACATCGGCATCGATGTACTCCTTCATGTTGGTCAGGAAAGCAATAACGTCGTGACGCGTGACTTCCTCGATCTCATCGACCTTTGCCTTCTCAAAGTTGGCATGGTCGCGGATCCACTGGGCTTCGTTTTTAGAAATGCCGATCTTGCCGAGCTCCGCCTGGGCCTCGCAGGCCAGGACCTCAATCTCCTGCCAAATGGCGTACTTGTTCTCGAGGGAGAAGATGCATCCCATCTCCGGGCGGGTATAGCGATCGATCATAGCGGCTCCTTTTTGGTTATTGGCACGTTGGTCGTAACTCAACCATTGTACCGTGCACAGGTGCAAGTATGGGTAGTAGGCATTAACCTAACATTTTGCCGCAAGAGCGGCCATGGGGACGTCCGCGTATTTGCTCCGCAAATACGCACCGGCTTCAGGCGGGTCCCTCGGCCTCACGAAGCCGCGAGAGAAGTCTTTGTTAAATTGCCGTCCCCATGTCTCCCGTGCTCGATGGAGCGGGCAACGGGACGTCTGCGTATTTGCTTCGCAAATCCGCACCGGCTTCAGGCGCCTGTCGGCGCCTTCGCCTGCTCGCTACAAACGCTTCGCGTTTGCTTTACGCTCGCACCCTGGCGGGTTCGAGTCCCGGCGCTTTGTTGAAAAAAGCACGGCACCGAAACGGTGTCGTGCTTTTACTTTTTTTGGAGCGGGCAACGGGACTCGAACCCGCGAGTGTCAGCTTGGGAAGCTGATGCCTTACCACTTGGCGATGCCCGCTTGTGTGTTGGCTAGTATAACGCGGTTGTCTTGTTCGATACAAGAGTGGCGATGCTTGTTTTAGCTGTGGAGAATCGTCCTGAAATCGAGCCGATTGTGGAGATAGGGACCTGTATGCTCTTCTGCTTACCGTTTTCTACCTGCAGATTTATTCCATTGTCTTTCATAGGCGCCATTTGTCAGATATCGGGCAAGCTTTTGGTCAGGTTCCGGTACTTACCCGCATGAACCCTGGGGGTAGCCTCATCCTACGCGCCGCGGCCTCCCCGTGCGGCGCACGAGGGATAAGGAGCAGCCATGTCCAACACACCCACGCACTCTGTCCACAGCGCAATCGCAACAGGTCGGCTGCTCCTGCTCCTCTTCCTACTTTTCGGCTGCCTGGCACCGGGAACCGCATTTGCCGTCGACGGCTACGATCAACTCGGCTTCCGCACTATTAGCGATGATTGTGGGCCCTTCTTCATCGGCAAGTATGAAGCTCAAGACGCCTCGATTGCCTACTGCATGAACCAGGAGCGTCCCGTCCCCACCAAGCCGGGCGGCCCATGGCTCAACTTTGATCAAGGCTGGATGTGGCTCGACGACGAGTTCGCGGCAATCGTTTGTCACGGATATCCTACCGCCACGTCGTTTGGCGGTTACCATCTTTCACCCGATCGAGCCCGCGCCGCCACCCAGCTTGCCGTATGGATGCTCAACGGCACTACCCATGTCGACGGCACCTACTCCTACACGACCGCTCAGGGCAAAGCCAAGAGTGGGCACTTTACCGCCGACAATGAGGTCGTTGCCGCAGCGCGCTGGCTCCACGACAGCGCAAAGTCGGGAAGCATTAAAGCCGCTCCGCACCGCGCGCGGCGCTATCTAGGAGCCGTATCGGGCGGCAGCAAACGTCAAGACATGCTTTACGTGCTCCCGGCCGTCTCCGTATCCTTCCAAAAACAGTCAGCCAACGCCGCCATCACTAGCGAAAACGATACCTACAGGCTCGACGGAGCGAGGTTCGACATCTATGAGAGCGCCGGCGACAAGCATGTCGGCAGCATCCAGATGGACAGCAGCGGTCGAGCGCAAGCAACACTTCTGCCCAACACGGCATACTACTTAATTGAAGCGAAGGCGCCGGCCGGCTATGTCCCCCGTCGTGATCGCATCGCCTTTACCACGGGGAATGACGGTGGACAGGTCGCCATTGATGAACAGCCCGGCACCATCAACCTGCGTATCGTAAAACTCGATGCCGCGACGAATGCCGGCCCCCAGGTGGGATCTTCACTCGCAGGAGCAGAGTTCACGTGTGTGTCGCAATCAACCCCTGGATGGGCGCAAATCCTCACGACCGACGAAAGCGGTCGGGCCACCCTCGCCGATGTCCCCTTAGGAACCTTTACCATCTACGAATCAAAAACCCCCGAGGGCTACCTGCCATCCAACGACAGCTGGACCTATACCGTTGGAGCCGACCAGCTCGGCGATTCAGGCGTGGTCGAGATCGAATCTCGCGTTTCCGATATCCCCATTACGTTTGACCTCGAGATTTCAAAATTCAAGGACTACGGCAATAGCGACCAATCCGGCCTGGAGCAGCCGGCAGGAGGTGTTGTCTTTGAGGTTGTCAGCAATAGCTCTCAGCAGGTTGTTGGCACACTGACCACAAACATCTATGGCTTTGCCTCCACCAAAGATCAGCCCGAAGCATGGTTCGGCGCAGGCAAGCGACCCGCCGGTGTCCACGGAGCCATCCCATATGACCGCGCCGGCTACACGGTTCGCGAGGTTCCGGAAACCGTCCCCGAGGGTTTTAAACGTGCAGGGGAATGGACCGTCGAGGCCAATCAGATTTCCGACGGCGCCGAGCTTCAATATATCGTGGACAACCACGCGCTGTCGACGCATCTCCAGATTGTAAAACGCGATGCCCAAACAGGCGCTTCTGTTCCCCTAGCCGGATTCACCTTCCAACTCCTCGACAGTAATCACGAACCTGTCTCACAAACATGCTGGTATCCAGCACATAACGTAATGGACACTTTTACGACTAACGCGACCGGCACCGTCACCCTGCCCGAATCGCTTAACCCGGGCACGTATTACATACGAGAGACTTCTGCCAAGGAACCGTATCTTGTTGGAGAGGACCTGGAGATAACGATTCCCGCCGACATGAACTTAATGCCCGTCGCGGTCGCCTCGTTTTACGACGACGCGGCAACAGGAAGCATCGAGATCGTTAAGAACGATGCCGTAGACGGACATGCCCTTGCCGGCGCTGTTTTTGATATCCGCGCCGTGGGCGATATCGTGCGCCCCGACGGCAGCATTGTTGCCCTGGACGGCGAAACCGTCGACACCATCACGACCGACGAGCGGGGATTTGCGTTCGCGAATCATCTTTCGCTGGGGTGCGGAACTGCCATCTATGAGGTTATTGAGGTACAGGCACCCGAAGGATACCTGCTCGACCAAAGCGCCCACACCGTCGAGCTGTCGTATGCCGACCAGGAAACACCCGCGATCAATGCGCACCTCGATGTTTCTAACGACTACACCAAAATCGACATCTCCAAAGTAGATTTGACCGGTAACCAAGAAGTGGAAGGCGCCAGGCTCTCCCTCCACGGTGCCGACGGAACCGAAATTGACGCTTGGACCACCTCTGACAAGCCGTATCGCATCGAGCATCTTTTGCCTGGCACCTACACCCTGCGCGAAGCGATGTCCCCGCGCACTTACGACCTTGCCGAAGACATGACGTTTGAAATTAAGGCCACAGGAGAAGTGCAGATGGTAACCATGAAGGACGCACCCATCGAGATCGAGGGCAGAGTCGACAAGCGGCAAGAGATCGCCCGCCCTATCGGTAAGGGTCTCGTCGCCAACGGCGATGGCAAAAACCGAGCCGTGGCACAATCCGATGTGGACGGCTCCTTCTCCTATACGCTCGATGCTAAAAATGAGTCGAATACCTGGGTTGATGAATTCACCATCACCGACGATCTCGAATGCGCCAAGGACGGCACTGCCAGACTCATCGCCATCGAAACCCCTGTCGCGACCGGGGACATCGACGGTCTTTACAACGTGTGGTATCGAACGTCCCCAGTGGGAAGCATCGATACGAGCGAACAGGCCAATGCGACGCTCAGCGACGGGCATGACAACCCCTGGCTCGAAACGGACGAAGTCAAAAAGCTCCTAGGTGACGATTTGCGCATGGTCGATTACGACGATTGGCATCTTTGGAAAGCCGATATCCCAACAACGGAGTCGATCACCCTCGAGGCAAAAGAGCTCGCTCTTTTGCGCGACACCACCATCACGGGCATTCGTCTTGAGTATGGGGCCGTATCGGCCGACTTCACGACAAGAGGCGCTGCAGAATCTTGGACCCGCGAGGACCTCGAAGACGAGCATGACGACCTTGATGATGCGAGCGCCGTCCTTGACTCGGATATCCACGGTGCCGTCATCCATATGCAGGCCGCATCGTCTTACACGCCCCAGACCGTACTCGCCAACAGTGCTCGCGTTGACCTCTGTCGCAATGGCGGCGGTAGCAACCTTGAGTCGCATGACGAGGATCGCGTCATCCAGCGATGCGCCATGCCGCAAGATTTACCGGAAACGGGTTCCCTTCCCATCGCCGCCTGCCTCACCGCCTTCGTGACCTCCGGCGCCGCGGCAATCTGGTTTGCCCATCTAAAGCTGGCGTCGAAACGTCGCTGACGCAATAAAAAAGAGGCGAGCCCGTCTCCCGGCTCGCCTCTTATTCGTGCGTAGCGAAATGGCTATTCCCCAGATGTAGACCCACCGTCGATGAGCGCCTGTTCGGACTCGGAGATGCCATCGGCTCCCAAACTCTGCTCGTGCTCCACTTCTTCGCTAATCGTGGACTCAGGCGTCGAGCCTTTAACACCCACGATATACGCGGCCCCGAAACCAAGGGCAATGGCGATCAGGACCAAGATGAGATAGATGGGCCAGTGGCGCTTGATGTACGAAAACACGCAGACTCCTTAGAGGTCAACCTACGAACGACGAATGACCTCGGTCACAACCTCGGACACCGTAGCGATATTGGTCGGATTGACGTTGTACGGCAGATCGTCCTCGGTGTAAGCGTACGCCAGACGTGGACCGTCGACGCCGGCAATGGTTAGGGCGCGTCGGCTTGCCTCGAGCGCAGCATAGGCGTCGGTCTTGGCATAGGGCATCTCAAATGCACCGCAATCGACATGGAACGACTTGCACACCTTATTGACCAGGTTCATGATGCGTCGATCACCCTTGAGCAATTGCTGCTCGCCCTCGACCGTCACGACCGAAAGCCTGCCGGCACCAATGGACTCAAGGTTGATAAAGAACACGCCGCGGAGTTTGTCGCGATGCGCGGCCAGGAACGCCTTCATGCCGGCGCCGTCGCAATCGGAAGCGCCTGTAGCCACAAACCAGATGTCGTGGCCAAGCAGCTCGTCATCACCCATGGAAGCAACGGCAGCGAGCATGTCTTCGGTAGAAGCCCCATCGGAAGACGTGGCGCCACCCTTCCAGCCGTCGTCATCATCCTCGAAGTTATCCCACGAGCCGATGCCGCGACCAGACTTCTTGGCGTCGTAATCATCCTCGACGCCAAGCCAATCGCTCATGCTGTCCTGCTCGTTTTTCTTTTTGCGACCGAACAGACCGCCCAAGCCGCGCTTTTGCGGCTTGGCGGCCGGAGCGGCAGGAGCCGAGATAGTCTCAAGCGGCTGAACATCCGAGGTGACCGGCATGGGGGGAACAACCGGAGCCGATGTGGGCTCGGGACCCTGTGCCGTCGCGAAGGGATCGTTGACCTGAGCCGAAGGGTCGGGAAGGTCGAACAGCGAGGTGCGCGAGGCGACATTGGCCTGCTGCATCGAAGGCATCGAGGGATCGGGGACCGAGGCCAGCGGAGACGCAGAGG
>URNU01000023.1 GCA_900549275.1 uncultured Collinsella sp.
GGATCGTCGGCAGACACCGAGAACGGCACCTTTGCACGACCCACACGGCACGTCACGCCAAAACGGCCCACGAGCGGCTCGAGCTGCTCGCAGATGGTATCGGCACTGGTGCTATCGGGGAAACGCACGTCGATGACCTGCTCGATGTGGCCATCCGCCACACGGATGACGCCGGGGTTGCAGGTGAGCGGGCCAAACGCCGGGCTCGTCGCGTCGATACCCAGGCCGCGGCCATAGGCATCCGCATGCACAAAGGCCAGAAACTTGACAAACTCGTGCTCGGCAGGCGTCAACAGGCGCTCGTCACGGGCACCAAACGCGTCCTCGGCCTCGCGCAAATACGCCACGATCAGGCCGACGGCATTGATCGTTCCTTCGGGCATCGAGGCATGACCGCCAATGCCGTGGGCAAAAATCTGAGCATGGCCGTTATCGAGCGCCGTAATCTCCAGGCGGTCGGCGTTCTCGACCGGTGCCGGCAGCTCATCGGCGGCAATCGCGAGCTCGCAGATAGACTGCGACGGAATGGCGTTGCTCGCCTCGGCACCGCTCCACGAGACGATGCGCCCGCCGTCGATCTTGGAGCTCACAAACGTCGCCCCAAACTGACCCTTCTCGGCATTGCAGACCGGGAACTCGGCATCGGGCGTAAACAGAAAGTCTGGGTTGGGGTAGTTCTCCAGATAATGGTGAACGTCGGACATGCCAACTTCCTCATCGCAGCCCAGCAGCGCGCGGAAGGTATAGCGTGGCACAATGCCGTGTTTGAGCAGATAAGCGCCAGCGTAGAGCGACAACACCGCCGGGCCCTTGTCGTCGATCACGCCACGGCCGAGCAGCCAGCCCTCGCGGCGCTCCATCGCAAACGGGTCGGTGTTCCAGCCGGGACCGGCGGGCACCACGTCCACATGGCAAATGGTCGCAAGTTGCTTATCACCGCGGCCCGGGATATCGGCGATGCCCACAAAGCCCTCGTCATCGCTCGTCTGGTAGCCGAGCTTTTGCGCAATGCCGAGCGCGCAATCGAGCGCATCACGGACCGGACGGCCAAACGGCGCACCGGGCTCTACATCGGCAGCAATAGCCACAGACGGATAGCTCACCAGCTGCTCGATATCGGCGACGACATCTTCCCAAACCTCGTCGACATACTCGGCAACGCTCTGCTCCACCTGATTCATGGACGACCTCCTTACCAATGAGCAGCGGGCACGCCCGCCCCTCACATTACGTCATTAGATAGCGAAAAGTTTAGCAAGCTCGGCCACCGAGTGCACCACCGCATCGGCACCCGCGGCCTCGTGCTCGCCCGGCGCCGCCGCGCCCGAATAGATGCCGATGCACGGCACGCCCATCGCGTGCGCGCCCTCGACGTCGTTAAAGCGGTCGCCAATCATCACGGCATCGTCCGCGGTCGCGCCCAGGGCCGCCAGCGCATCGCGGACCGAATCCGCCTTGGTCTCCCGCCCCTGCGGCGGATTCATGCCAACCACCGCCTCAAACTGCGAAAGCCCGAGTTCACGCACCATGTTGATGCACTTGGCCTCCATGCGCGACGTCGCCGCGGCCATACGCTTGCCTTGGGCGACCAGCCCATCCAGCAGCTCGGGGATCCCATCGAACACGGGGTACTCCTCCGGTCCCAGTTCATCAAAAAAGGCACGGTACTCGTCGGCCACCACAAGCGACTCCTCGCGGGAAAAGCCGTAAAAGTCGTGAAAGCTCTTCCACAGGGGCGGCCCGATCATGCGACGCAGGTCACCCATCTGCGCCTCCGAAAACCCGCGCGCAGTCAGCGTCTTGCGCGTCGAGGTCATCACCGCCCGGCCCGTATCGGCCACCGTGCCATCGAAATCAAACAACACGACCGGCCGCCTGCATATCTCCAGCGCCTCCATCGGCATTCCTCTTCCCCAGTTGACGATTTCCACACCGACACTTCAAACTGTTGACTATTCAACAATTGAACCTAGTAATGTGGAACGACTCTACTATACTTGTCGCACTTTGCTCTCAGAAGGCGGCGCGCAAGCGCCCCAGCGAAAGGTGCAATTATGTCTTTTGCCATCATAACCGACTCCACGTCTGACATCTCCCCCGCCCGCGCCCAAGAGCTCGGCATTTACGTGATTCCGCTGCATGTGATTATCGAGGGCGAGGACCTGCTCGACCAGGTGCAGATTACCGCCGAGGAATACGTCGCGCGCATGGCCGGCTCCGAGCAGCTGCCGCACACCTCGCAACCGAGCGCCGGCGAGTTCAAGGCACTCTTCGATCGCGTGCTCGCCGACGGCCACGACAGCGCCATCTTTATCTCGCTGTGCAGCGAGTGGTCCGCCTGCTATGCCAACGCCAGCCTGACGGCCGAAACGCACGAGCTCGACGTTCGCTGCATCGACTCGCGCACCGGCTCGGGTGCCGAGGGCCTGCTGGTGGAGTACGCACTGGCCATGCGCGAGGACGGCCGCAGCCTGGACGAGACCGAGGCGCAAATCCGCGCGACGCTGCCCGACGCCCACCTGCTACTGATTCCCCGCACGCTCGAGAACCTCGTTAAGAACGGCCGCGCGCCCAAGCTCGCCGGCCAGCTGACGCAGATGCTCAACATTCGCCTGGCCGTTTCGCCGGAGTGGAAATCGGGCGAGATCAAGGCCATCAAAAAGGGCCGCGGCGCCAAGCGCATCGTCGCCAACACCATGGCCGATTGCCTCGCATTCTTGACCGAGCATCCGGGCTCCAGCGTGCGCGTGCTCACGACCGGCGCCGCCGAGGAGCAGGAGCTCGTCAGCCAAGCACTCTCAGGCCAGGATTACATAGACGCCGGCACCGGCCCCATCGGCTGCACCATCGCCACCCATGTAGGCGTCGACGCCATCGCCATCAGCTACTGCCCCCGCTACCAACCCATCCACTAGGGGCACCTTTACCACTTGCGGTGGAATAGGGACTGTTTTTGGCTTATCAGCCGCAAATCAATCCCTATTCCACCGCAACTTAGAAATCGGCAATCAGCCCTGCGGGCCCCGGAACAGTTCCTCATGCGAGCCCATTCTGACCAGTCGGATCACAGGATTAGTCTTATGCGGCAAGTAGAGAACGACCACATCGACCAAGCCATCGGATAGATGGAAATCGATGTGGCCGTTGTAATTGCCGCCTGGGTTTGAGAGCTCGTGGGCGCCATATTCCGCAGGAAGCGAGCCGTGAGCCGCCAGCTCTGCGACCGCCGCCTTAAACTCGGATTTTAGCTGCGGATGGATGCGCATCGTCCGTTTGTAATCCGCCTTAAACTGAGCCTCGACTTTAATCTCAAACATCGCTAGTCCTCATCGAGGAACGATATAAGCTCATCAGCGTTATTGAATAACGGGCTGTCGTCCGGCAAAATCCCCAACTCATGCGCCTCGGCGATCACCATGGCGCGCCTCGTCGCCTCGTTGGGAACTTCGGGCCGACCCACAATCTCAAACGGAATCTTCTGCTGATTTACCAGCTGCCGAACAGCAAGGTTCAGATACGAATTGAGACTCAGACCAACCGTATCCAAGAACTCAGTCGCCTGTTCCTTGAGCCCCTCTTCGATGCGGACCGTCGTAGGCTTAACCGTTGCAGTAGACATACGCGACCTCCTCGCCTTCGTCTTTTGCATCAGTATACCCAGTTTAGAAGGCAGACTGATGTTAAATAGCATCAGTCTGTCTTCTCATCACTACAACGACAGGCACGCTCGCCCTACATCAGCCCGCTCAGGGCGATGTCGACGGCCTCGTTGAGGTCGTCGGTAATGTGCACCAGCTCCGGATCGAGCGGGCTGATCATGCCGGCGTCCATCACCGGGCCGTTGAGCCAGTCGAACAGGCCCTGCCAGTACTCGGTGCCCACCAGCACGAGTGGCATGCGCTTGACCTTGTGCGTCTGCACCAGCGTGAGCACCTCGAACATCTCGTCGAGCGTGCCAAAACCACCGGGAAACACGATGGCACCCGAGCTGTATTTGACGAACATGGTTTTACGCACAAAGAAGTAACGGAAGTCCATGCCGAGGTTCACGTATTTGTTGAGCCCGTGCTCGTGCGGAAGCTCGATGCCCAAGCCGACCGACTTGCCGTTGGCGCTCGCCGCTCCCCTGTTGGCTGCCTCCATGACGCCAGGGCCACCGCCGGTGATAACCGCCACGCCGCGCTGGGCGATCTTGCGACCGACCGTGCGGGCCGCCTTGTAGAGCGGATCTGTCTTGGGCGTGCGGGCACTGCCGAAGATGGTCACCGCAGGACCAAGCTCGGCAAGCGCGCCAAAGCCATCGACAAACTCTGCCTGAATGCGCAGCACGCGCCAGGGGTCGGCGTGCAACCAGTCGGTCGAATCCTCGGGCGCCAGCAGGTTGGCGTAGGTGTTGTCCTTGGGAATCATGGGGCCGCGCATGACCACGGGGCCGCGCCGGTACGTCTCCTCGTAGGCCGGCTCACCCTCGACGTTCTCATTCTTAATCATGGGGTACTCCTATCGAAAATAGAAACGGGCGGGGTCGACGCCATGCGTCAAACACCCGCCCGAACATCAACTATTCGGTATGGTACCCACGATGCATCATGCGCTTGCAAGGCATCGGTCAGCGATCGCACAACCGATGCCCGGCGCCGGTTGCGAGCGGTCGATTGCCACGCGATCTTGACACCGCGCGAGCGCCCCCGCAAGCGCGCCCGCGGCTCTTAGTAATCCACCGCCGCAGGGCTGTTCATCCAGTCGTTCACGAACGCGCCGTAACGGCCCTCGATAATGGCCTGACGGGCACGCTGCATAAGGTTGAGCAGGTAGTAGATGTTGTGCATCGACAGCAGAATGCCGCCGAGCATCTCCTTCTGCGTGACCATGTGGCGAATGAGTGCGCGGCTGTAGCCGCCCGTGCACACCGGGCAGGTGCAGGTGGGATCGATGGGGCCGTCGTCGTGCGCAAAGCGCGCGTTGCGGAAGTTGAGGCGACCCTCACTCGAAAACGCCGTGCCCATGCGGCCGGTGCGCGTCGGCAGCACGCAGTCGAACATGTCGATACCCACGCCCACACCGCGCACGAGCGTCGTCGGGTTGCCGACGCCCATCAGGTAGCGCGGCTTGTGCTTGGGCATATACTCGCTCGCGAGCGGTGCCAGCGTCTCGAACATAGTCTCGTGGTCCTCGCCCACCGAGTAGCCGCCGATGCCGTAACCCGGGAAGTCGCCGCACTCCTCCAGATGGCGCAGCGAGCGCAAGCGCAGGTCCAGGTGCATGCCACCCTGGACGATGCCAAAGAGCGCCTGGTCATCGCGGGTATGCGCCTTATAGCAGCGCTCGGCCCACATGCTCGACAGCTCAACGGCGCGCTCGACGTAGGCGCGCGTGGCGGGATAGCCCGGGCACTGGTCGAGCTGCATGCAGATATCGGAGCCGAGCTTCATGGCGATTTCCATGTTGTCCTCGGGCGTCCAGAACACGTGGCGGCCGTCGTAGTCGTTGACGATAAAGCGCACGCCCTCGTCGGTGAGCTTGACGGCATCGTTGTGGCTGAACACCTGGAAGCCGCCGGAATCAGTGAGGATGGGGCCGTGCCAGTTCATAAACTTGTGCAGGCCGCCCAGCTCGGCGATGGTGTCCTCGCCGGGACGCATGGACAGGTGATAGGTGTTGGCAAGCACGATCTGGGCGCCGAGCTGCTTGACGGTCTCGGTAGGAATACCCTTGACGTTTGCCTTGGTGCCCACGGGCATAAAGATCGGCGTCTCGATATCGCCGTGCGGGGTGTGCAGCACGCCGGCACGCGCGTGCGTCGTCGGATCCTCGGCGATCAGGTCGAATTTAAAAAGACTCTGGTCCATAAACTGGAACTCCTTGGTTGCGGTTCATACGCAAACCATTATACGGGCAACCCGCAAGGAGCACCGACTCGACAGAAACTGGCGCAAAGGGGGCAGCAAACGAGCGTGGATTTTCGGACGCCCATCTCATGAGAGTGGATAATCTCCCACTTTTGCCCGAAACACAGACCAAAAACGGGAGATTATCCACTCTCGTTCGGCGGGTACTCATTTAAGTACGTCCCCAATGAGTGGAGCTATTTACCAGCCACGCCAACGCCGATGTTTTGGGAATGTCAGCGAGCGGTCGCCAGAGCGAACAAATTGGCATGAAAAGAGGACGGCATAGACCTTCTGGTCATGCCGCCCTCTTTGAATGACAAGTTGTCGCTCTGGCGACCGCGCAGCGTCGGCCGGTCCGCCGTTCGGTAGAACGGCGGAACCCTTAAGGCCGCTGGCCCATGCCACCCTCGAGAGTGACAGTCTCGCCGTTCATGTACTTAAAGTCGGGGCCGCAGAGCTGAACGACCACGCGGCCGATCTCCTTCTCGACGTCGCCGTAGTGGCCTGCCGGCGGCATGTGGACGTTGGCCTTAAACGCCTCGGGATAGGCATCCTGGAAGTTCTCGAGCGCAGCGGTCCAAGCAAGCGGGCAAACGATGTTGACGTTGATGCCGTCCTTGCCCCACTCGTTGGCGGCAACGCGAGTCAGACCGCGGATGCCCTCCTTGGCAGCGGCATAGCTGCACTGGCCGTAGTTGCCAAACAGGCCGGCGCCCGAGGCAAAGTTGACCACGGAGCCCTTGGTCTCCTTCAGGTGCGGATAGGCCTTCTGCATGTACAGATAGGTGGCATACAGACCGGAGTAAATGGCCAGGTTAAACTGATCCATGGTGTGGTCGGCGATGGTCACGCCCGAGGCGCTGGCCTGAGCGTTGTTGACGACGGCGTCGATGCGGCCAAACTCCTCAATGGCCTTGTCAATGACGTTCTGGACGACAGCCTCGTTGTCCTGACCAGCCGAGACATCAGCCTGAACAGGCAGAACCTTGACACCGTACTCGGCCTCGAGGGATTCCTTGGCAGCCTCGAGCTTGGCAACGTTGCGGCCGGTAATGACGAGGTTCGCGCCCTCCTTGGCAAAAGCGATATCGATGCCGTAACCGATGGAGCCAGCGGAACCGTCCTTAAGCGTGGCCTTGCCGCCGCCGGTGACGATCACGGTCTTACCAGTGAAAAGTCCCATACAAAGTCCTTTCGAATCGCGACGGGCACACCCGCCGACTGCGCGCATCCAACTTCACGCGCCAAAAGCTGAAATGCAACTTTAGCGGGTTCAAGTGAAAAATAAAGACTGCAGCAGGCGAACGGCACAACGTCATTCGGCGAAGGGGATGTCAAGCACAAACTGAATAAGAAGGCCGAATTATTGTCAGCCAAACGAGTCATCGAACACGTTTTGAAACTTTGCTGCGGCACGCGGGATGTCGGCGCGAGACTTTATCATAGGGTGACAAACAACGATGAGGAGCACATGCCTATGACAGACGAGCTGGACCCCCAGACTCAACAGCATATTGATGATTCAGCAGGCGTCGCCGCAGATACTGACGCTGCGACCTGCAATGATACCGACGTCGACGACGCCACTCTGGATAACGGCGCTGCGACGGATATCCCTGAGGCCGAAGATGCCGGCGAGCAAAACGACGATTCGGCCGCTCAGGACGACGCCCCCGAAAAAGACGCCGCCCCGCAAGCAGCAGGCCCTATCGAGGTGTCTTCGGAAGAAGAGCTCGATGCCGTCATGGACTCCATGATGGATGCCGTCAAAGCGATGAAAGACGCCGTGGCCGAAGCTGATGTTGACGCCGAAGAAGAGGAGGCCGCCGAGGCCGCCTCGACCTTCGTGCCCGGCGAGACCCCCGTTGCCGACCAAGGCAGCACCATGCCCTCGTTCCTGCAGCTCGAACACGCCACGATTGGCGCGGACGCCGTCGACCCGCATGCAGCGGGCTTTTCCGTAATCGAAGGTGGTACCGGCAATATCGCCGCGCCGCAAACTACCGATGTGGACGCTGCCGACACCGGTCGCCCAATCGCCCCGCACGCCCCCGCCGCGAGCCGCGATCTGGAAACTACCGTCTCGAACACTGCGAACGCTGTGGGCGCCTTTATCGCGCAGGGAGCCTCGGCCATGCGCGAGATGAACGCCGCGAAAAAGGCACTCGCCGGTGCACGCGATCACCTGGCAGAGCTGGAGCAGCGCATCGCCGATCAAGGCGAGGAGCTCGAGACACGCCAGGATATCGCAGGCCGCTACGACCAAATCGTCGCCGAGCAGCGCCAGACTATCGAAACGGCACAAAAGGCCACCGCGGCAGCAGAAATCGGCCGCGACACCCATGCTGCCAAGGCAGCAGAGCTCAAGGCGCAGCTCGAGCAAATAAAAGAAGAGGACGATGCCACCGAGCGGCGTCTCAAAGCCGCACTCGACGCGGTGGAGGCGCGCGAAGCCAGCTCGCGCGAGACCGGTAACCGCCTCGTTCGACGCCTCGAGGATTCCAAGCGCATCCGCGACAAGGTACAAGCTGAGCGCGATGCCGGCGTTGCCGCAGCACAGCAAACCGTCGACGCCACGCGCGCTCAACTCGAAACGCTGCGCCACGAGTATGCCGAGCTGCAGCGCAATCCTTCGGCAAATCCCGCCAATTACACGGTGCGCACCAGCGAGCTTTCGATGCAGATCTCCGACACGGCCGATGCCCTGCGCAAAGCCGAGGAAGATGTCCCGAACATCACCGCCGATCTTGAGCACTCGCTCGCGGCCGCCGAGCACGCCGTCGAGCAGGCGCAAGCCCCCATCGCCGACGCCAAGCGCGCCCATCAGGCCGTGACGGCCGAAGCCGATGCCGCGCGCGATGAGCTGCAGACCGCAAAAGCCGCCGCGGCAACGCGCCAGCGCGAACTGCGCGAGAAGATCGCCGCCGAGGACAAGGCGCGTCGAGAGCAAGAGCAGGCTATCGCCGATGCCCAGGCGAACGTCGCGCACGCACAGTCGATCATCGAGCAGGCGACCGAGGTACATGACCATCCCGAGATTACCGAATCGCTCGCCGGGTCCTTGGAGCGCGATAAGGCCGAACACGCCGAAACCGAGCGCGAAGTCGCCCAGCTCGAGGCTACCGAGGACGACGTGCGCGAGCGCACCCGCGACTCACGCATCAAATTCACCGGCGCCATCGTCTGCATTGTCGCCGTGATTCTGGCGATCATCCTGATCTGGCTGTTCGCAAGCAAGTAAGTCAGTTACCAAAAACACCCCAACGCAGTTGCGGTGAGATAGTTCCTGTTTAGCCATCAAAAAGGCCAATTCAAGAACTATCTCACCGCAACTTATTAGATTGATGCAAGGCAGTCATTGGGAACGTTCTTAAACGACTATTCGAACAAGAACGTCCCCAATGACTACAGCAACAACCACGGCAACACCGATGTTTTGGCGCGGACAGCAAAAACCCGCCAGAGCGGCAATCTCTTGACAACCAAAGAAATGCCGATGTTTTGGCAATGACAGCGAAAACCCGCCAGAGCGAGCAAGGTGCCTTGAAACGAGGCGGCATTGATCTTATGGTCATGCCGCCGAAGTTGAAAGGCGGATTGCCGCTCTGGCGGGTTTGCAGCGTCGAGCAGTTACGCGGTTCGTAGAACCGCGTAACTAACAAATGAGCATGGCGTCGCCAAAGCTGAAGAAGCGGTAACGCTCTTCGATAGCGGCGGCGTAGGCATCCATGATCTGGTCGCGGGTGGCAAGTGCGCTCACGAGCATCATGAGCGTGGAGCGCGGCACATGGAAGTTGGTGATCAGAGCATCGACCACGTGATAGGTCGAGCCGGGCATGAGGTAGAGCTGCGTTGTCGCGTTCTCGCGCACCACGATGTCACCGCGGCCGAGCGTATCGGCGCCGTCCTCGCGGCCTTCAAAATAGCGCGCCGTCACAGCTGGATCGGACACCGGCGCGTCCGCGTCAAACGCGCTCTCGAGCGAGCGCACTGCGGTGGTACCAACGGCAATCACGCGATGGCCCTCGGCCTTCGCCTTATGCACGGCGTCGACAACCTCCTGCGACACGTGGTAGCGCTCGGTGTGCATGACGTGCTGCGTAGGGTCGTCCTCCTCCACCAAGCGGAAGGTATCGATGCCCACCTCGAGCTCAACGGCGGCAAACTTCGCACCCTTGGCCTCGATAGCGGCCATGAGCTCGGGGGTAAAGTGCAGACCCGCCGTGGGAGCGGCAGCCGAGTGCTCCTCCTTCATGGCGTAGACGGTCTGGTACTTCTCGGGATCGCCCTCGTAATCGGTAATGTAGGGCGGCAGCGGCACGTGACCGGCAGCATGGATGGCCTCGTCGAGCGTGCGCGGGTCGCCGGCGACATTGCAACCGGCCGGCTCAAAACGCACCAGGCGGCCGCCGCGGCTATCGGTGACAAAGTCGACGACCTCGGCCGTCAGCACCACGGGAGCCCCCTCGGGCGCATGGGCGCCACCGGCGCGATACTCAATCTGAGCACCGGGCTTCAGACGCTTGCCCGGCTTGACCAGGCACTCCCAAACGTGACCCAGTGGGTCAACATCCTCGCGGCGCTTGAGCAGCAGGGTCTCGACCACGCCGCCCGAGCCGGCCTTGTGACCGATCAGGCGGGCCGGCATCACACGCGTCTGGTTGATGACGAGCACGTCGCCCGGCTCGATATAGTCGATGATGTCGCGGAAGATGCGGTGCTCAACGGTACCGCCGTGCTCCAGCGGCGTTCCCGCCTGGGAGCCCTTGCGATCCACCACCAGTAGGCGGCAGGAGTCGCGCGGCTCGGCAGGAGCCTGGGCGATCAGTTCCTCAGGAAGGTTGTAGTCAAAATCATCGGTACGCATAGACACGTCGGATACTCCTTATATAGCTAAAGTCCGCTCTACATCCTAGCAGGCTGACGTCCCAAATGAACTACTTTTTGGCGGCTTTGCGCTCGTCGCGGATGCGGGCGCGGTCCATGGCCGCCTCGACTGCCGAGAATCGGCAGCCGCAATAATTCTGCCGATACATGCCAAGCTCGCGCGAACGACGCGTGGCCTCGGGATAATACGGGCGAAAATCGCGAATGACCGGGACGAGCCCATGTGCCGCTGCCAAGCGTTCAAGCACGTCATTGCAGGTTTCGAACAACTGATACGGCGAGACGGCGAGCGTCGTGCCCACAAACTCAAACCCACGCTCCTGGGCCACACGGCACGCCTCGGCCAAGCGCAGGGCATAGCACGCGCGACAGCGACGAGGCCGATCGGCGCCCAGCGGGGCCACGCCGGCCTCCCAGCGCTCGCGGTCCTCCCCCGCCTCGACAAGCTCGATGTCGCCATCGGCACACCACCGGCGCAGCTCGTCCAAACGCCGCTGCCATTCATCGTGAGGCTGAATATTGGGGTTGGTCCAGCAGATTGTGGGTTCAAACCCCTCCTCGCGCAGCAGACGGACCGGCTCAAGCGAGCACGGCGCACAGCAGGCGTGCAACAACAACGGCTTCATCAACATCTCCTCCCCCGCAATGATTTTTCTGGGACGGGGATTAAAAAATCATTGCGTACCTAATGATTTTTTAATCCCCGTCCCAGAAAAATCATCCCAAAAAAGACTACCTTGCGAAAAAGCGCACGCCAAAGGACGT
>URNU01000024.1 GCA_900549275.1 uncultured Collinsella sp.
GAGCGAGAACTTGCTGGCCAGGACATCGCGCGGGATGATCGTGGTCTCGCCGTCGAGCGACCAGCCGAGCAGCGCCAAGTAGTTGACGAAGGCGTCGGACAGGTAGCCGGCGTCGCGGTACTCCTCCACCGAGGTGGCACCGTGGCGCTTGGAGAGCTTCTTGCCGTCGGCGCCCAGGATCATGGAGATGTGGGCGAACGTGGGCACGGGCGCGCCGAGAGCCTCATAGACCATGACCTGACGCGGGGTGTTGGACAGGTGGTCGTCGCCGCGGATGACATGGGTGATCTTCATCATGGCGTCGTCGACGACGGTCGCGAAGTTATACGTAGGCGTGCCATCGGAGCGGAAGATGACAAAGTCGTCGAGCTCCTTGGCGTCGAAGGTCACTTCGCCGTGGACGGCGTCGTGGATGACGACGTCGCCGCGGTCCTCGGGCACCTTGATGCGCAGGACGTAGGACTCCCCAGCCTCGATGCGGCGGCGGGCCTCCTCGGGATCAAGATCGCGGCAACGGCGCTGATAGCCCTGGAAGGGGTCCTTGCGCTCCTGCGCGGCCTTGCGGTCGGCGTCGAGCTGCTCCTTGGTGCAGAAGCAGGGATAGGCCTTGCCCTCGTTCCAAAGCTTCTGGGCGGCCTGCTTGTACAAGTCCAGGCGCTCGGTCTGGGCGTAGGGGCCAAAATCGCCGCCCACCTCGGGACCCTCGTCCCAGTCTAGGCCCAGCCAACGCATGGCGCGCAGAATGATCTGCGTGTTCTCGTCGGTGGAGCGGGTGGGGTCGGTGTCGTCGATGCGCAGGATGAACGTGCCGCCGTTTGCGCGGGCGAAAGCCCAGTTATAGATAGCGGTGCGGGCGCCGCCGATGTGCAGCTTGCCCGTCGGTGAGGGTGCAAAGCGGACGCGAACGTCTGATGCCATGGAAATCTCCTCGATTGCAGGATGGATGTCTAACCACACAAGTATAAAGCAACAATGCCCACCTCCGCACAAAGGGCATCGACCTACTCATTGGGGACAGGCTTAAATGACCAGTCGTATGGGACGTTCTTAGCTTAAGGCTGGTCATTTAAGCCTGTCCCCAATGAGTAGGTGCGGAAAGGGTGTGAATATTCATTTAACGCGCTATGATGTGCCCTTGCATACAGAGCCCGGCGGAATGGTAACGGTCGCCGGGACACGTTTTTGAAAGGACAATCATGTCAGAAGAGCTTCGTTCCATCCCGCCCCAGCAGGGGTCCTTTGTGTTTACGTCGGAGTCGGTGACCGAAGGCCATCCCGATAAGATCGCCGACCAGATCAGCGATGCCGTCCTCGACGCAATCCTCGCCAAAGAAATAGAGCTACAGGAGCAGGGCTATATTGCGCCCAACGGCGTGCCCGCCAACGTGGAAAACGTCCGCTGCGCCTGCGAGACCCTCGTGACCACCGGCACCGTCATCGTCGCCGGCGAAATCCGCACCCAGGCCTACGTCGACGTGCAGGAAATTGCCCGCAGCGTCATTCGCCGCATTGGCTACAACCGTGCAAAGTTCGGTTTTGACTGCGATACCTGCGGCGTTATGAGCCTCATCCACGAGCAGTCGCCCGATATCGCCCAGGGCGTCGACGAGTCGTTTGAGACCCAGACCGGCGCTACCACCGACCCGATCGACCTGATCGGCGCCGGCGACCAGGGCATGATGTTCGGCTACGCCTCCAACGAGACCAAGACCCTCATGCCCATGCCGCACTACCTGGCGAGCCGCCTGGCAGAGCGCCTGGCGACCGTGCGCCACGACGGTACTCTGCCCTATCTGCGCCCCGACGGCAAGACACAGGTCACCGTGCGCTATGAGGACGGCAAGCCCGTCGAGGTCACGACCATCGTCATCTCCACGCAGCACGCTGCCGAAATTGAGGACATGGGCAAGATCAAGGACGATCTCATCGAGCATGTCATCGCGCCTGTCATGGCTGCCGAAAACATGCCGTGGGATAGCGCCGACATCTACGTGAACCCCACTGGACGCTTTGTGGTGGGCGGTCCCATGGGCGACACGGGCCTGACCGGCCGTAAGATCATCGTCGACACCTATGGCGGCTACGGTCGTCACGGCGGCGGCGCCTTTAGCGGCAAGGACTGCACCAAGGTCGACCGCTCCGCCGCGTACGCCGCTCGCTGGGTCGCCAAGAACGTGGTCGCCGCCGGCCTTGCCGACCGCTGCGAAGTCGAGCTGGCCTACGCCATCGGCGTGTCCAAGCCGCTGTCGATCATGGTAGACACCTTTGGCACCGCACATATTGCCGAGGACAAGATCGTCGAGGCCGTGGAAAAGACCTTCGACCTGCGCCCAGGCGCCATCATCCGCGACCTGGACCTGCGCCGCCCCATCTACGAGAAGACGGCAGCCTACGGTCACTTTGGCCGCGAAGATCCCGACTTCACCTGGGAGAAAACCGATCGAGTCAAAGAACTCAAAGCGGCCTGCGGCCTGTAAGCTAACGAGAAAAGCTACAGTCAAATAACAACGCACCAAAAGAAGTGCCGGCTCCAACCGGTACTTCTTTTTTATTTAAACGGTGGTGAAGATGAGTCGACATGGGACGCAGAATAGGTCCCCAGCTGATGAATTTTGCAGCAAGCGTGCCTCTACCATGTATCCTAAGTTCCGAGGGCTTTAGTATTTGGTCGATCGCGAGTTCCGCACGAGCCGGAGGCCACTTAATGTGGCCTCCGTGCGAGCAGGACTGTCCGAGCAGGCGACCAAATACTAAAGCCCTCGAAACGGCGGGACAGAGTATGCCCCGCCCCTCGGGACGACGAGCCACGTAAAGGAGCAACCATGGCAGGCAAGCCGCAAACACTAGCTACGACCTCGGCATTCGAGATCCTGGGGCCCATCATGGTCGGCCCCAGCTCATCGCACACCGCCGGCGCCCTGCGCTGTGCCCAGGTTGCCGCCAGCCTGCTGGAGGGACGCATCACCAAGGTCACCTTTGGCCTGTGGAACTCCTTTGCCCACACCTACCGCGGCCACGGCACCGATCGCGCGCTCGTCGCGGGCATCTTGGGACTCGATACCGACGACGAGAACATCAAGCAGGCCTTTGACCTCGCGCTCGAGCAGGACCTCGACTATCACTTTGACATCAAGGGCGACGACGCCTCCATCCACCCCAACACCGTCGACATCGACATGGTCGATGACACGGGCGCCACGGCACAAGTCCGCGGCGAAAGCCTGGGCGGAGGCAAGATGCGCATCAGCCGCATCAACGGCGTCGGCGTCGACATCTCGGGCATGTATTCCACACTATTTGTGGCGCACCAGGACGTCCCCGGCGTGCTCGCCGCGCTCACGAACCTGCTTGCCTACGCCCACGTCAACATCGCCTTCTGCCGCACCTACCGCACCGAGGTGGGCGGCCAGGCTTATTCTGTCTTTGAGACCGACGGCGCACCCGACGACACCGTCGTCCCCATGCTGCGCAAGCTCGACAATGTCGATTACGCCACGTTTATCGAGCTCCCGGGCTCGGCCTCGTCGCTCTCCCCCGGCGTCTCGGCCAAGGAGATCTTCGACGACGGCGAGCAGCTGCTCGATGCGTGCGCCGAGCTCGGTATGAACATCGGCGCCGTCATGGCCGTGCGCGAGGTACGTCTGACCGGCGAGGCCCATGCTATCGCAGCCATGCGCCGCGTGCTCGACGTCATGCGCGAGGAGACCACGGCCCCCATCGCCAATCCGCAGCGATCGCTCGGCGGGCTTATCGGCGGCGAGGCCAAACTCGTCGATGCCACCCGCCGCAACGATTTGAACACAAGCCTGATGGGCCCCGTTCAGACCGAAGCCGTGGCCCGCGCGATGGCCGTGCTCGAGCGCTCCGCCACCATGGGTGTGATCGTCGCCGCCCCCACGGCCGGCTCCGCAGGCGTCGTCCCCGGCTGCGTGCTGGCGCTCGCCGATCACCTCCAGCTCGACGATGAACAGATCATGGATGCCCTCTACTGCGCCGCCGCCATCGGCCTCAACCTCACCACGAGCGCCTGCGTCGCCGGCGCCGAGGGCGGATGCCAGGCCGAGGTTGGAAGCGCTGCCGCCATGGCTGCCGCCGCGCTGGTCCAGATGCTGGGTGGCACACCCGAGCAGGCGCTCGACGCCAGCTCCATCGCGCTGAGCAACCTGTTGGGCCTCGTTTGCGACCCCGTCGGCGGCCTTGTCGAGGTGCCCTGTCAAAACCGCAACGCCATCGGCGTGGCCGCGGCCTTTAGCTCGGCGCAACTCGCCCTCGCCGGCATCAAGAGCCTGGTGCCGTTTGATCAGATGGCGCACGTCATGCTATCGGTGGGCCACGCCCTGCCCGCCACGTTGCGCGAGACGGCCAAGGGCGGCGTCGCGCAGGCTCCAGCAGCGCTTTCGGCGTGCGCAAAATGCGGAATATGCGGATAACGAGCAAAGTGAACGATAGGTGGGACATATGTCCCACCTATCGTTTATCGCCACCGTTTTCGTAACACAAGCAACTGCGTAATCGCTATAATTCAAGCCCAGTTAAAACACGATGAGCCGCAAAGCGAAACTCGAAGGAAATATACACGATGTCGCAAATCGACCGCAGCCAACTGATTCCCGATCCGCAACAGCCAAGTAGGCAGCCCGGTGGCATCCAATCGCCGCGTCCCATCGCGCCAGCCCATGGTCAACAGCACGGCGCGTCAAACACCTCCCCGCGCCGCAATCAGGGCCAGCATAAGCAGCGTCAGCAATATCAGCAGCACCAGCATCGTTCCGCAAATGGAGCTGGTCACAACCAGGGCCCTTCGCACACTCGAGTTTCCAACAACCGCGGCCCCGCCGACAACCGCTCCGCAAAGGACAAAAAGACGGGCGGCAAGACAGCGTTCTTCGTCGTCTTCGGCCTCGTAGCTATCGTCTACATCGTGGGCGTTGTGGCGTTTTCGCAGATTGCCTACCCCAACACCACCATCGCCGGCGTCGATATCTCGTTTTCCAACGCCTCTTCCGCCGCCACCAAGGTCAACTCGGCGTGGAAGCACTACAAGCTCACAGTGTCGGGTGACGACTTTAGCTGGACCTACCAGCCCAAATCCGATGAGCCCATCGTCGACGGCGAAACTGCCGCAAAAGAGATTATCAGTCACAACGAACCCTTTATGTGGCCGGCCCGCCTTGTCGAGTCGTTAAGCGGCAAGGCCAAGACCATCGTCGCCAACAATGAGGTCAACCTCGATCAAGACGTCGATCTGTCCATGCTCTCCAATGCCTTTGATCAAAAGCAGTTCGAAGAGGACCTGGGCGCCGCCATCGATGCCTTTAACGAAGGTCGTTCCGGCACCTTTGAGGCCTCGAGCTCCTATGACGAGCAAGCTGGCAAGTTCACCGTGGAGAAGGCCCGCTCCAACGAAAAGCTCAGCCGCAAGCATGTGATCAAGTATGCCGAGCTCGAGCTCGCATCGCTGGCCGAATCCGTCGATATCACCAAGATCGGCAACGACGCCTACGAGCCCCTCAACGGCACACTCACCAACGACCAGATCCAGGCCGCATGCGATGCCGCCAACAACTTCCTGGGCGTCAACGTGAGCCTCAAACTTAACGGCAATGAGGTCGGCAAAGTCGACGGTAGCTCGGTGCTGCAGTGGATCAGCTTTGCAGACCCTGCAAACCCCACGCTCGACACCTCCCAGATCAGCAAGTGGGCAGCAGACCTCGCCAATGGCTTTAACACCGTAGGAACCACACGCTGGTGGACACGAGCCGACGGTAAGGAGTGCGCCGTCGAGGGCGGCGACTTTGGCTGGTCCATTGACAGCAAAACGCTCGCCAAGCAGGTAGAAGACGCCATCAACAACAAGCAGACGGGCGACATCGAAATTTCGTATTCCAAGAAGGCCGATACCTTCACCGCAAAGGGCGAGCCCGACTGGAAGGCCTACATCGACGTCGATCTTTCCGAGCAATATGCCCGATACTATGACGAAAATGGTTCCATCGTCTGGGAAGCACACTTCATCTCGGGACGACCGGATGGGCATGCCACACCCGAAGGCGTATGGCAGATCAACAGCAACAGTGGCGGAACAACGCTTATCGGCAAAAAGGACCCCGAAACCGGCAAGCCAGAATACGAAAGCAAGGTCGACTACTGGATGCCCTTTGAGGGCAACATGGTGGGTTTCCATGATGCCTCCTGGCAGAACGATGCAAGTTTTGATAACCCCAACTCCTACAACTGGTGCGGCAGCCACGGCTGCATTAATTTGCGGCCGAGCGATGCCAAAGCGCTGCACGATTGCATCAAAGTCGGTCTGTGCGTGGTCGTGCACTCGTAGCACATCACACGCGACACAATAAAGTCCAGAGCCGCCTACCTTTCATTGCTGAAAGAAACATGCCCATGCGCCCGCCCCAACCGGCGGGCGTATATACTAATCGCGGTATGTTCTATAAAGGAGACGCTATGTCAAAAGTCCCCACCATCACTCCGGGCCCCGACGACATCGGGAACGCGCAGCAAGACGCAACCGAAACCCTGCCGCTTATCACAAGCGCCCCCACGGCACAGCAAAACGACAACGAGCAAGGCGGCTCCGGTATATCCGACGAAGAGGCCTACGCAAAGCTCAAGACCAAACGTGCCGAACGTCGACACAAAAAGCTCGTCCGCCGCGGCATTGCGGCCGGTATCGTGGGCGGCATGATCCTAATAGCCATTATCGTGAGCGTTGTACTCAACTCGCAGCCGCAATCTGCGGACGGACCTGTTACCGATATGGTCATGGAAGGCACCTTTACCACGACTGTCGAGGCAAAAGGACAGCTCAAGCCCATTTCTGCCTCGGTCGTTTCCCCTTCTGTCGACGGTACGGTGGCACAGATCAACGTGCAGGCCGGTCAAAGCGTCAACGAGGGCGACGTGCTTATGACCATCAAAAACGATGAGCTCGATAACGCCGTTGCCGAGGCGAAGCGCGCGGTCGCGGCCGCCCAGGAAGACCTGAAAAACGCGCAGGCGGCGCTCGCCGCCGCACAGGCAGCACCGACTCTGGATGTCGACGGATCGACCGCCCCGACGGATGCAACCGCCAACGCCAGCGCCGTCTCGAGCGCCCAGCGCAATCTCGCCTCGGCCCAGGCAACCCTGGACCAGGCAAACGCCAAGGCGGCCGAACGCACCGTAAAGGCCCCCAGCTCGGGTAGCATCGTCGAGCTCAACGCCAAAGTGGGCGCCACGGTGACCGGAGGCATGGTCATGGGCGAAGGCGACACGAACGGCGGCAAGCAGTGCATGCAGATCGCCGACCTCTCCAAGATGAAGGTGACGGTTCAGGTGGGCGAAAAGGACATCGCCAAGATCGCCGTGGGCCAAAGCGCCAACGTTACCTATCCCGCGTTTCCCGATATTGTGAGCCAGGGCACCGTCACGGCTATCGCGTCGGTGGCAAACTCCGACGCCGCCAACGGTGGCGGCGGCAGCGTGACCTTTAACGTCGACATCCTCATCGAGGCACCAGATAGCCGCCTTAAGCCCGGTATGACTGCCGAGGTCTCGGTGGTAACCGAGCAGCTTGACGACGTGGTCATGGTGCCCACCATGGCGCTGATGACCGAGGACGGCGAGCACTATTACGTCAACATGGCCACCGATGACGAAGGCAAGGAGACGCACCGCGTGAAGGTGACTGTCGTGACGCAAAACGACAACGACGCCGTAGTCGGTAAGACGCAGGTCAAGCGCGACGACCAGGGCAACGAAATCAACCCCGACGTGCCGGTTACCAAGCTGCGCGATGGCGACACTATCGTTATGGATACCGGCGCGGGCATGACGGCAGGCGGCGGCGACGGCATGCCTGCCGACGAGGGCATGTAATGCGCCCCGTCATCGACATCCGCAACGTGCACCGCATCTTTGAGAGCGAGGCCGGTTGCGCCCACATCCTGCACAACGTAAGCCTGGCGGTAGACCCCGGTGAGTTCGTCGCCATCACCGGCCCCTCGGGCTCAGGCAAGTCGACGCTCATGAACATCTTGGGCTGCCTAGACAAACCGACGGCGGGCGACTATTACCTGCAGGGACTCAATGTCGCCGAACTCGACGACGATGAGCTCACCGAGGTGCGGGCGCTCAGCATCGGCTTTGTCTTTCAGAGCTTCAACCTGCTGCCGCGCCTATCGGTTATCGAAAACGTCATGTTGCCGTTGTCCTACACTAATGTGCCGCGCAGCCAGCGCGAGATGCGCGCCGTACACGCACTGCAAGCCGTTACACTTCCGGTCGACCATTGGGACCACCGCATATCGGAACTCTCGGGCGGACAAATGCAGCGCGTCGCCATCGCGCGCGCCCTCGTCAACGATCCGCCCATCATCTTGGCCGACGAACCCACGGGAAACCTAGACTCGGCAACCGGGGCGCTCGTCATGGAAACCTTCCACAAGCTCCAGGAGCGCGGCAAGACCATCGTGCTCATCACGCACGATCCGGGCATTGCAGCCGAGGCAGACCGAGCCGTAACCATTCGCGACGGGCGAATCCATGACGGCGCATATATCGCGCATGCACCGAACAATCTACGTTGCGCCGTCAACGATCTACCCGCGATTTACGCACCTTCTACACCGCCGAAAGGAGCGAAGGCATGAGCACCCGCGATCTTATCCAAGAAGCCCTGCACTCGCTCGAGGCCAACAAGGGTCGTAGCCTGCTCACCATCCTGGGCATCGTCATTGGCATCGCCTCGGTCATAGCCATGACCTCGCTCATCGGCGGCATCCAAAACAGCCTGGTCAACAGCTTGGGCCTCAACGCGGCCCGCATGGTGCAGATTTACTCGTCCCAAGAGCTCACCGATTCGGACGTCGAGAAACTGCGTAAGATGGTGCCGCAAATTGAGCAGATCGGCATCGTCGACAGCGCCTATTCCGAGTACAAAGTTGGGGATAAAAGCTATACCGTCATGGCCCAGGGTGTCGATAGTGACATGCTCGATGCCGTGGGCGCCAGCAAGATCGTTGCCGGTCGCACCTATAACGACATCGAGTCCAAATCCGGCGCTCGGGTGGCGCTCATCGGCCGCGGCGGCGCCGAGCAGCTGTACGGCAACGAGCAGGACGCTATTGGCAAGACCATCAAGGTTTCGAGTGGAGACGTGCAGATCATCGGCGTCATCGACGGCGGCAACGACTCCATGGGCTCACTGAGCCTTTATATGCCACGAGCAACGATCGCCGAGCTCTACGGCGATGACAATCCGTCGTTTCCGAGCGTGACGGCGCTCGCCGCCGAAGGCACCGATATGGACAAACTCTGCAAGACGATCGAATCCAAGGTGCGCAACATGAAGGGCATCTCGGAGGACGACGAGTATGAAAGCGTGTCGGCAAGCTCCATGAAGAGCGCCATCGATGCCCTCAACTCCTTTATGGGCGCCTTCTCGCTCATCATGGGCGCCGTTGCTGGTATCTCGCTTTTAGTCGGCGGTATCGGCATTATGAACATGATGCTCACCAACGTGACCGAGCGCATCCGCGAAATTGGCATTCGCCGCGCCCTGGGCGCAAGCCGACGCGATATCACGGCCCAGTTTTTGGCCGAATCCTCGGCGCTGTGTATCACCGGCGGCATTTTAGGTGTCGTGATTGGTTATCTGCTGGCATGGGGGCTTACATTCTTTGCCGCCAACTCGAGCATTATGAGCGAGTTTGGGGCCACCGGGTCGATTACGCCGAGCTTCTCCATTACGACCGTGCTGATCGCGTTTGCCGTATCGGTCGGCATCGGCGTGATCTTTGGCTTCTACCCCGCCCGCCGCGCCGCAAAGCTCGATCCAGTCGAGTGCCTGCGCTATCAGTAAGCCAACACCAATAAGTTGCGGTGAGATAGGGACTGTTTATGCTGTTAATAGGCTACATCTGACCCTATTTCACCGCAGCTTAGAGAGCGTCTGGTATAACGCTTAACCCCAAATCAAATTGATTCGTTGAATAGACACAATAGGGATTCTTTACACGCTTTTAATTCCACATATGGGTATTATCACTCACAATGCACACGTGAAAGGATATGCCCATGTCGCTTACACAGTCAGCTGAGCGTGCAGCGCTCAACAAGCTCATCGATTATCTCGACGACAACCCTCAAGAAAATATCGACAAAATCATGGACCTCGTGAACAAGCTGGTCCCCAATCGCGTATTTCCCGTACAGCGCGAGGCGTTTACCAACGTCATCAAGAGTCACGGCAATTGGTATGACCTAATCATGCGCATCTTCGACCTTAATCCCAAAATGCGCACCAAGTTGCTCAAGGCGCTTATAGTCGACGGCAACCTGCTCGCTTGGCCCCAACAGGAAAAGAACCGCGAAGAATACCAGTGCAATATTCCGTGGGCCATCCTGCTCGACCCCACAAGTGCCTGCAACCTGCATTGCACGGGCTGCTGGGCCGCCGAGTATGGCTATAAGCAGAATCTGTCCTTCGATGACATCGACTCCATCGTCACGCAGGGCAAAGAGCTCGGCACGCACATCTACATCTATACCGGCGGCGAGCCGCTCGTCCGCAAGCACGACCTGATCAGAATTTGCGAAAAGCATCAGGACTGCGTGTTTCTCTGCTTCACCAATTCCACGCTCATCGACGAGGCGTTCTGTGACGATATGATCCGCGTTGCAAACTTTGTCCCTGCCATCAGCGCCGAGGGCAACGAGCACACCACCGATGCCCGCCGCGGCAAGGGTACGTACGAAAAGATCGAACACGCCATGAAACTTTTGCGTGAGCGAAAACTGCCGTTTGGAATCTCGACGTGCTGGACCAGCGCCAACGCCGATACCGTCGCCACCGAGGAAAACATGGACTGGATGATTCGCGAGGGAGCGCTCTTCTGCTGGTATTTCTACTTTATGCCGGTTGGCCGCAATGCCACCAACGAGCTTATGCCCACGCCTGAGCAGCGCGAACACATGTATCATTTTATTCGCGAGATGCGCGAGAAAAAGCCGCTCTTTACCCTCGACTTCCAAAATGACGGTGAGTTCGTGGGCGGCTGCATCGCCGGCGGGCGACGCTACCTACATATCAACGCGGCGGGAGATGTGGAGCCGTGCGTTTTCATTCACTACTCCAATGCCAATATCCACGACGTAAGCCTGCTCGACGCACTTCGCTCTCCCCTCTTTATGAAGTATTACGAAGGCCAGCCTTTTAACGACAACTACCTCAAGCCTTGCCCTATGCTCGAGAACCCCGATGTACTGCCCAAAATGGTCGCCGAGGCAGGCGCCATGAGCACCGACCTGGTAGAGAAGGAATCTCCCGAACAACTGCGCGAGAAGACCAGTGCCGCCGCAAAAGCTTGGTCATCCGTGGC
>URNU01000025.1 GCA_900549275.1 uncultured Collinsella sp.
TTTGCCACGCCCGCATACGCCGCGCCCGAGATGCTCACGCAGGATATCGAAGGCATCGCGGCCCTTCGCCGCTCGCCCGCAATCGATGTCTACGCGCTTTCGAGCATTCTGTACCAGCTCTACAGCGGTCGCAAACCGTTCGATGTGGAGTCGACGGGTGCCGCGGCAACCGGTTCGTTCTACCTCATAAAGACCAAGACCAAGCCGGCGCCGCTCGAGCCGCGATGCAGTGACGACGAGGCGCTCGTCCAAATCATCATGAAAGGCATCTCAGTCGAGCAGCGTGATCGTCCCACCGAACAGCAGATGCTCGAGGTGCTCTCGGCATACCTCACCGATGCCGAATCCGAGGGCCGCGAGGGCGCAGGAGACGAGGCCGCGATTGATATCGATTCTGGCACGCACCTTAAGGTCGACATCGCCGGCGAGCGAGCGCGAGAGATTCTGGAGCAGGCCCGGCACGATGCCATGACCCGCCGCCGCTTTATTATCGGTGGCGTTGTCGCGGCCGTTGCGGGGCTCGGCGTTATCGGGGCGGCAACCCATGGCTTTGGCATCCCCGACTACCTGGACGGCATCCGCGGTTCACTTGACGACTACACCTGGGATCAGCTGCAGGAGATTTCGCTCAAGATTAAGGCCGCCGAGACCCGTAGCGAGGCACGCGAGATTGCAAAGCGCTACCATCTGCTCGATGCCGATGGGCACATCCCCTATCCGTGCACCAAGCGCGTGAGGCTCACCAACGGGCTGCACGTCGGCGCGCAGCTTGTGGGCATCCGCCACGACGAGCTTCTAGACGGTACGGGCAAGGCCGGACTGACGTTTATGTTCGATGCGGGTATTGCCGAGCGCAACGCTGCGGTTGAACCGCCGAGCGCCGGCTGGGCAGATTGCGAGCTGCGGGAATGGCTCGACGGCGACGGCCTTAAGCTGCTGCCCAACGAGTTGCGCGCACTCATTAAATCTGTCAAAAAGATCTCGAATAACGTTGGCGCCGCCAGAAGCGTATCGTGTCTGAGCGAGTTGCCCGCAACCCTTTGGCTGCCCGCCATGGTCGAGCTGTGCGGTACGCAACCGCCCGAGTCATTTGTCGAGGACTTTCACTACCTGGCCGACATCTATAACGGCGAGGGCAAGGAGTACCAGCTGTTCCGCGAGCTTAAGGTGAGTCCGTATACCACGAACGAGATGTTGGTTCGCCAGTGGAAGGGCAAGGACACCTGTTGGTGGGAACGAACGGCGAGTCCTGACACATCGGAGAGCGAAGGCACACTCTATATGAATCGCGTGGGACACGACGGCGACGCCTTTGCGTACGCCACGCCTGCGGAAAAGCCAAACAAGCGAACCTGCGTGATCCCCGGGTTCTGCATCTAGGCAGCGGGCGTCTTGCCGTGACGGGACCCCACCCCGGCAATTGTCTTGATCTGTAACAGTTAGAACCCAAAAACCGGTCTAGTTGTTACAGATCGAGACAAACCCCAGCCCCGCGAGACAACATCTCAATCTGTAACAGTAAGGGGTCAAAAACCTCTCTAGATGTTACAGATCAAGACATTTGAGTTGACCGCGGACGGTCTGTCTCGATCTGTAACAGTTAGAGGTCATATTTGGTGCTAGATGTTACGGATCGAGACATTAGCTTGCCGAGAGCTCCACCTCATAAATGTGACTCAAGTGTGTCGATGTTTCCTTGCCAATGTTGCGCAACAGAAACCCTTTCGGCGGTCGTAACGTACGAATTGTCATAGGTACCCCTTCAACGATTGGGAGAAGAAATGGCAAAGTACGCACCTAAACACTTGGAAGTCTCAAGCGGCGACGAGCCTCGCCCCACATTCTCGGGCCACAAGGCAACACGACTCGCCGTCACCGCGGCAACCACCATCGCTATGACCGGCTCGTCGCTGCTCGCGCCGTTCTCGGCATTTGCCAACGATGTGAGTGATGCCACGGCACAGGACGCGATCATGTCCCCGCTTGCTGTCCACGCCGGCGAGGCGGCAGGCTCCGCAGTAAAGGCAGACGCCCAGAAGATTGCCGACTTGCAGGCTGCGATCGACGCCGCAAAGGCTGCCGAGGCAGACGCCAAATCCGACTACGACACGGTGGCTGCCCCCTATACCGAAAAGCAGGCGGCCCGCGACAACGCACAAAGCACCTATGACGTCTCCGTCTCTGATAATTCGCAGGCAGAGGCCGCCGCGCGCGCCGAATATGCTCGCCAGCTCGACGAAAGCGTCAAGGCGGCCGACAGCGCCAGTGCCACGCTGAAGGATGCCCGAGGAAAGCTCGATGCAGCCAAGACCGACGCCGAGGACAAGTCGAAGGTCCTTGATGCCGCAAAGCAAGCGGCAGCTGATGCGCAGGCCAAGCTCGAGGCAGCCCAGAAGGCAGCCGCCAACGCAACGCCGGAGGAAATCAAGGTCGCCGAGCAGGCAGCCGCAGATGCGCAGGCCGCTCTGGACCAAGCAAAGGCTGCGAAGGCCACTGCCGATTCCGCACTCACCGATGCCCAGCAGGCTCAGAGCGCCGCGCAGAGCGCTTACGACGAGGCGGCAGGCACGCTGGCTTCCGCCCAGCAGGCAAAGACCGCCGCAGATGGCAAGGCGGCTGAGGCACAGGCGGCATACGACAGCGCACAAGCCGATTTGGCGGCCGCAAAGGCAGGCGCCGAGGGCCCGGAGTATGACGCCGCCCAGGCAAAGGTCGATGCTGCCCAAAGCGCACTCGACCAGGCGAAAAAGCAGCAGGCGACTGCCGAAGCAGGCCTTTCTCAGGCAAATAGCGACGTTGAATCCAAGCAGGACGCCCTCACCGGCGCCGAAAGCGAGCTCGAAGCCAAGAAGCAGACAGTTGCAGCAGCCGAACATGATGTAACGGCAGCCCAGACGAAAGCCGATGCGGCGCAATCGGAGTTGACCTCGGCAAAGCAGGCACATGCTGCCGAACTGGAGAAGGCAATGGCCGCTCAGAAACAAGTCGACCAGGCAAAAGCCGAGAAGGAGCAGGCAGACAAGGCGCTCGAAACTGCCAAGGCAAACCAGGCGGCCGCCGATCAAGCCGTTGTCGATGCACAGAAAGCATACGATACGTGCAAGGCAGCAACCGATAAGGCAACGACAGCGGAGGCGCAGAGCGTCATCGGCTTCTACCAGTTCATCGGTGCCAACGACGCTGCAAACATCATCTATAGGCAGGGCGATAAAAACCCGACGACCATTGGCGATAAAAAAGACGGCACGTCACTCGACAACGCCAAGCTATCGTTTAACAAGCTGCGCGAGATTAACGAATACCGTGCAAGCGTTGGATTGAGTGAGCTTAGGGTGACGGCCGAGCAAATGGCAATCGCTCAATCCGACTCCAATTACTCTGACAAAACGCTAGGTCACTCAGATTACGCCATTTGTGAAAATGCCGCTTGGAACTTCAGTACTAAAGAAAACATCGCGCACCAATGGGTCGATGATGAAAAGGAGATATTTGACGAGGCTGCAGCGAACGCCGGCCTTGGCAACGTTGCCCCCAAAGATGCTTGGGATACTTTCCGGAGCCACAAAACCGAATTCGAAAAGCGCGGGGCAGACTTTGGCACCGTCGGCCACTATTTGAATATCGTACAGCCTGACGCCAAAACCATGGGATACGGCATCAACTCGCGCGGAACCCTTTGGCCGTATGTGTTCGTCTTGGAGATCGACAACAATTACGGTTCGTACGAGAAAGAATACTCGATCGATGAACTCGAGAATCTCTTTGATCAGTATCAGCTGAGCCTCTCCAAAGTCAGCGAAAAGCTCGCCGCCGCAAAGACGGACCTTGAGCAAAAGCGCAGCACAGCGGCATCGAAAGCCGATGCCGTAAAGGCAGCTGAAACCCTCGTCGCTCAAAAGCAGGAAGGCATTGTTGCCGCGAATAGCGACCTTGCCGCCAAGAACGACGGCGTAGCAAGTGCCGCCGCCGCTGTTGCCCTAGCAAAGCAGAATCTCGCCAAGGCAAACGGAAAAGTTGCCGAAGCCGAAGACCAGGTCAAAGCCGCCCAAAGCAACGTGGCGACCGCAGAACAGGTCGTCAACCAGAAGCGCGCCGAGCTTAAGGCATCGAAAGAGCAAGCCGCTCAGAGTCAGAAGAAGGTTGATGACGCCAAGGCAGAGACTCTCGTAAAGCAGCAGGCTCTGCAAGATGCAAAGAAGGAACTTGCCAAGTATTCAGCCGATGTTGCTGCGGCTCAGGAGAAAGCCGACGAGGCCCATCAGGCGCTTGATGAAGCCACGGCAGCCCAGACGTCTGCCCGGAGCGCTCTCAAAAAGGCGAAGCTCGACGAGACCGCCAAGAAGCAGGCCCTCGACACCGCGAAGGACAACGCCGAGGCCAAGGCGGCGACCGCGGAGCACGCCGCAGGCGACTTGACCGCAGCGGAAAACGACTTTGCCTCAAAGAAGGCCCATGCCGACGCCCTGAGCAATGCAGCCGATAATCTTGCCACCGCCGAGGCGGCCAAGAAGGAGGCCGACGCAGCAGTTACCGATGCCGGAGTCGCCCTTAGCACGGCAAATGATGCCATCGCGAACGCCGAGCAGGCGGTCGAGAATTCTCAGGCCGCATCGGATGCCGCTGTCGCTACCCTCGGAAAGCTCAAGTCCATCAACGTCGAAAACGGCATTGCTACTGGCTCTGACGCAAACGCGAACGATACGCTCAATGCCCTCTTTGCCAAGTGCGTCGCCGCCAAGCAGGCAGAGCATAACGCAAAGGCCGCACTTGATGCCGCTCAGGCAGACCTTGATGCTGCGACGCCCGCCTACACCGCGGCTCTCAACGGCTACAACGAGGCGAAGGCAAAACGCGTAGCCGCCGAGCAAGCCCTGAAGGACGAGATCGCCCGCCAGGAGCAAGAGGCAGCGAAGGCCGAGCAGGCCAAGATCACGCAGGCTGCCGCTAAGCCGGTTACTGGAAAGCCGTCTGCCGGCAACGCCAAGACGGCTGCCAACTCGGCACTTCCCACCACAGGCGACAATGCCGCGCTCGCCGGTGAGACGTTTATCATCGGAGGTGTCGTGCTCGTAGCCGCCGGCGTCTTTCTGACTGACAAGAAGCGTCGTCAGGAGTAAGGATTTCGGGAGGACGGCCTCTCCTCCCTCCCACCGCTTCGCAAACCCTGCCCAGCATGCGCCGGGGCGCCCATCACGCGGGCGCCCCGGCGTTTTACGTTGTATACCCGGGGCATCTGCTTCGAGATTGTCTCGATCTGTAACAACTAGGACCCAAACATCGATCTTACTGTTACAGATCGAGACATTCGGGTTACCCTCGAATGGTTTGTCTTGATCTGTAACAGTTACTCGGTAAAACGGGGCCTGGTTGTTACAGATCGAGATGTTAGTTTTCGGCTGAAATGTTCGTCTAAATCTGTAACAGCTATGGTTCAAAAACCGGTCCAGATGTTACAGATTGAGATGATTTGTTGGGGCGGACCATCGGTCAACCAACTACCCTCATCTGTAGCGAGATGTCATACATTTATTCTGTACTAGACACCCCCAGGGGGTATGGGTGTATAGTATCAGCAGGTTAACAATTCCAACACCGAACCACAGAAAGGAGAAGCCATGGCTCAAGATAAGTTCGACGTGGGCGGCATGACATGCGCCGCCTGCCAGGCGCACGTGGACCGTGCTGTGAGCAAGCTCGACGGTGTCGAGAACGTCGCGGTCAACCTACTCGCCGGTTCCATGATGGTCGACTACGACCCAGCGCAGGTCTCCCCCGACGATATCTGCACCGCCGTCGACCGCGCGGGTTACTCGGCCTCACCCGTCGATGCGAGCACCGGTGCCGCCGGCTCAAACGGCAGCACGCAAGCCAGGTCCGGCGCCGCCCACATGGAGTCGCCCACCAAAAAATTGAAGGCCGCCGCCTCTGCCATGCGCGCCCGCCTCATCATCTCGATCGTTTTCCTCGTCCCACTGTTCTACATAGGCATGGGACACATGCTTGGTTGGCCGCTGCCCGGCATTTTCACCGACCATACCCACAGCATGACGCTCGCCCTCACCGAGCTCGTCCTGCTCATCCCCATCGTCTATGTCAACGACGCGTACTTTATCAATGGGTTTAAATCGCTCGCGCACGGCGCGCCCACCATGGACGCCCTCATCGCCGTGGGCGCCACCGCCTCCGTCGCCTGGTCGCTCTACGCCATGTTCATCATGGCCGACCAGCTGGCCACAGGTCAGGTGCACGAGGCCATGATGACAGGCATGGACAATCTGTATTTTGAGAGCGCGGGCACGATCCTGTCGCTCGTCACCGTGGGCAAATACCTCGAGACGCGCAGCAAGTCAAAAACCGGCGGCGCCATCGAGTCGCTGATCGACCTGGCGCCCAAGACCGCGACCGTCGTGGCAGAGGACGGCACCGAGACCACCGTCGACGTCGACAGCATCCTTCCCGGCCAGGTCCTGCGCGTGCGCCCCGGCGAGTCCATCCCCGTCGATGGCGTGGTGCTCGAGGGCAGCTCGGCCGTGGACGAGAGTGCGCTCACCGGCGAGTCCATCCCCGTGGAAAAGACCGCCGGCGACACCGTCAACGCCGCCACCGTCAACCGCACCGGTTCGTTTACCTTCCGCGCCACGCGCGTGGGTGCCGACACGTCGCTCGCCAAGATTATCCAGCTCGTCGAGGACGCCAACGCCACCAAGGCGCCCATCGCCCGCATGGCCGACAAGGTCGCCGGTGTGTTTGTGCCCGTGGTGTTCGTGATCTCGGGCGTGACCCTTGCGGTGTGGATGGCACTGACCGGCAGCATGAACGAGGCGCTCACCTCCGCCGTGGCCGTACTGGTGATCAGCTGTCCGTGCGCATTGGGCTTGGCCACGCCCGTCGCTATTATGGTGGGCACCGGCAAGGGCGCCGAGATGGGCATTCTGTTTAAGAGCGCCGAGGCGCTGGAGAACCTGCGCAGCGTGGGCACCGTGGTGCTCGATAAGACGGGTACGGTCACCCGCGGCAAGCCTGCCGTGACCGACATTGTGGTTGCCGCGCGCGCCGACGGCTCGCCCGCCATGAGCGAAAAGGCGCTGCTCAAGCTGGCCGCCGCGCTGGAGCGCTCGAGCGAGCACCCGCTGGCCGAGGCGATTATGGCCGAATGCGAGACGCGCGGAATTGTCGCGCGCATGGTCGAGGACTTTGCCGCCGCGCCCGGGCGAGGCGTTACGGCGCGCGAGGGGCAAAACGTCATTGCAGCCGGCAACATGCGCCTGATGGACGAGCTGGGCGTTACCGTGCCCGCAGGTCTTGCCGAGCAATTTGCCGCCGAGGGCAAGACGCCGCTGTTCTTTGCCAAGAACGGCGAGCTTGCCGGCACCATTGCCGTGGCTGACGAGGTCAAGGAGACGAGCGCCGAGGCCATCGCCGCGCTCCGCAAGCTCGGCGTCGACGTACGCATGCTCACCGGCGATAACCGCGTGACGGCCGAGGCCATCGCCCGCCGCGTGGGACTGAGCAGCGAACAGGTTATCGCCGACGTCCTGCCCGCTGACAAGGAACGCCACGTGCGCGAACTGCAGGACGCAGGCGACAAGGTCGCCATGGTGGGCGACGGCATCAACGACTCCCCCGCCCTGGCGCGCGCCGACGTGGGCCTTGCGATCGGCACCGGCGCCGACATCGCCAAGGAAGGGGCAGATGTGGTGCTCATGCGCAGCGATCTCATGGACGTCGCCCGCGCCATCGAGCTTTCGCGCGCCACGATTCGCAACATCAAGCAGGACCTGTTCTGGGCGCTGTTCTACAACGGCATCGGCATTCCGCTCGCCGCGGGCGTGTTCTTCCCCCTCACCGGCTGGCAACTCTCGCCGATGTTTGGCGCCGCGGCCATGAGTCTGTCGAGCGTGTGCGTCGTAAGCAATGCCCTGCGCCTGCGAACCTTTAAGCCATCAGTTGCGGTGAAATAAGGCGTAACATGCTTAGCTAAACCGCTATTTAGTCCGTATTCCACCGCAACTTTAGGTACTCAACGAAAAGGAGATAATCATGAACTACATCGTTAAAACGTCTGGCCTTATGTGCGGCCACTGCGACGCCACCGTCGAGACGGCGTTGCTCAACGTTGCCGGCGTGACCGACGCCGACGCCGATCACGAGACCCAGACCGTCCAGGTGGAGTGCGCCGACACCGTGACCGCCGAGCAGCTCGCCGCCGCCGTCGAGGGCGCGGGCGAGAAGTTCCACGCCCTGTCCGTGACCGCCGCGTAGTAGACGCTGCCTACTCAATCCTCAGAAGTTGCGGTGAAATACGGACTGTTGAGCCACCCTAGGCCTTTAAACGGTCCGTATTTCACCGCAACTGACAGGGATATCCGAAAGATCGACCAGAAACGAGGACCCGCCATGATGGCAGACCACAAATCGGTGACCCGCATGCTCAAGACGGCGCGCGGCCAGATCGACGGCATCTTGCGGATGGTCGATGAGGACCGTTATTGCGTCGATATTTCCACGCAGCTCATGGCCACGCAGGCACTCCTCGCGCGCATTAACGCCGACGTGCTCAAGGCGCATATCGAGGGCTGCGTGACTTCGGCAATCGAATCGGGCGACGAAGACCTAAAGGCCGCCAAGCTCGCCGAGATCGAACGCGTTGTCGACAAGCTCTCCAAGTAATTGGGGCATTGGGGACAGACTTCTTTACACCGTCTTGGTGTTCCGGGGACAGGTATGTTTGCACCGCATTGGTGTAGATTAACCTGTCCCCCTTGCTCTAAATCGGGTATAAAGGCGTGCAGCATATCGAACGAAAGGCAATTTGCATGAATGACTTTATGAAGGGTCGCAATGGCGCCGATGAACTCACCATCGTAATGGGTTTTGCCGGCATCATCATCGCGATGATCGGATCGATAGCCCGCATCCAGTGGCTCAGCTGGATCGCCATCGCCGTCATCGTAATTGGCGTGCTGCGCGGCCTGTCCAAAAACATCGATGCACGTCGCAAGGAGAACGAGACCTTTGTCGCCGCAACTGCCAATGTTCCCGGCTTGGGCAAGTTCGTCGCCAGCTTGGGCGGCGGGGCCGCAGCGGCCAGCACCTCACGCGCGGCCGGAACGAGCAAGGAAGACTTTGAGCGTGCCAAGCGCACGGCCAAGAAGATGTGGAAGGGTCGCAAGACCACGGCATATCTCAAGTGCCCCAACTGCGGCCAGATGCTCTCCGTCCCCAAGGGCAAAGGCAAGATCCGCGTCACCTGCCCCAAGTGCCACGCCAAGATGGAGACGCGCTCGTAGCCGCCATACCATGGGACAGAAAAAGCCGAGGCCTCGCGCTGAGACCTCGGCTTTTTGCATGCGACAACGGAGCTGTCCCTTTGTCTCGTCTACGCTACGCCATCGCGGGCAAGCTCCTCGGCCAGCGCCTCGGACGGCATGGCCATAATCGCGTCGAGCTCGGCGTCCACCTCGGGAATGCGCTTCACCTTGAGCTTGCGCATCAGATCGCCACGACACATCACGTGCATCGGCTCACGCAGCGCGCACAGGTCATCGAGCGGGTTCTCGCGCGTCACCAGGATATCGGCGGCCTTACCGCACTCGATCGTGCCGGTCTCGCCGCCCAGCCCCAGCAGCTCGGCATTGACCTGCGTGGCCGTATGCAGCGCGAAGGCGTTGCTCACGCCGACATACTTGGCAAAATAGGCCACCTCACGCCACATGTCGTACTGCGTCACAAATGGGCAGCTCGAGTCCGTGCCCAGGCCCACCCTAACACCGGCTTCCAGTGCGGCACGGGCGCTCTCGATGATGCCCGAGCACACGATGTCGCCGTTCTTCTTTTGCGTATCGGTCGAATGGGTCTTTTCCGGGTCGAGCAATACAAACGGCAGCGCCGGGCTGATGGTGCAGGTCACGCTGGGCGCACGCCCCTCAAGCTGCGTGCCCGCGGCGCCGCGGTACAGTTCCAGGATCTCGGGCGTCAACGGAGCGCCGTGCTCAATCGTGTCAACGCCGGCCTCAAGCGCGGCCTTCACGCCCTCGGTGCTCTCGACATGAGCCATAACCGGAAGGCCCATATCGTGTGCCGCCTTGCACGCCGCCGCGGCAACCTCCACCGGCATACGCAGTACGCCTGGCTCACCCACCTCGGTCGCGTCGAACACGCCGCCCGTTACGAACAGCTTAATGACGTCGGCACCGCGCGCATACAGGTCGCGCACCTGTTCGGCTGCCTCGGCGGAACTGTTGGCCACCTGGGCGAACAAGCCCGCACCATGGCCGCCCGGCACCGTGACGCCCGTTCCCGGCGCCACCAGGCGAGGACCTTGATACTTACCGGCATCGATAGCATCGCGCACGGCAAGATCGGCAAACAACGGGTCGCCCGCGCCGCGCACCGTGGTCACGCCGCTTGCCAGCTGTTGTTGGGCGCTGCCCTTAAGAATGTGGCGCACGATGGCGCGCCCCACGGGATTATCGAGCTTCTTCATCAGCGCGCCCGCATCGCCCGCCGAAACCGGCTTGCCCGAACCGCACAGATGCACATGCATATTGATGAGGCCCGGCATGAGATACGCACCTGCCAGGTCGATGACCTCGGCACCTGCAGGCGCCTGCGCCACAGCACTCGGCCCCATCCACGTGATGACGCCGCGCTCAACGACCACGGCCATGTCGGGCTGCGGCTCCATATGTTCCGAACCATCCAGGACGGTCGCATTGATAAACAACGTGGAACGATCGGCAGACGCCATATCGAGCTCCTCCCTCACGATTAACTTAAACATTTGTCCATTATTACCTAGCGCGACAGGACTACTGCGGACATATCGGCTAACGGGAGGAAGAGAAGGGCGTAAGGATGAACAGACCAGTGCAGCGATGCTTCGGGCGTTCCAGCAAAACGTCTTGATCTGTAACAGATAGACCGTCTTTAACCTTCCAAATGTTACAGATCGAGATCTTTCGGCACTGCGTCCAACCTTTGTCTCAATCTGTAACAGTTGGGTCGATTTTTGGCCGTTAGATGTTACAAATCGAGATATTCTCCAGCCCCGTCGTCAAACGTCTAGATCTGTAACAAGTAGACAGGTTTTCAGCCTCTAGATGTTACAGATTGAGATCTTTCAGCAGGCGCCAACCTTCTGTCTTAATCGGTAACAGTTACGAGGCCAAACGGCCCCTTGTTGTTACAGATTGAGACAAACTCGACAGGAACAACCACATCCGCATCAGCTGCACCCCTCAGCGCCCATACCACTGGCATCTCCATTCCTCGGCCAAATCGGCCCGCTGTGGAA
>URNU01000026.1 GCA_900549275.1 uncultured Collinsella sp.
ATGGCCTTTGGCTGGCTGCCCGTCGTGCTCTGGGTCCTCGTCGGCGGCATCTTCTTTGGCGCCGTCCACGACTTTGGCGCCCTGTACGCCTCGATGAAGAACAACGGCAAGTCCCTGGCTCAGCTCATCGAGAAGTACATCGGCAAGACCGGCCGTCGCCTGTTCCTGCTGTTCTGCTGGCTGTTCTGCATCATTGTCATCGCCGCCTTCACCGACATGGTCTGCAAGACGTTCATGTTCACCCCGGCCGTTGACGCTTCTGGTGCTGCTACCGGTGCCATCGACTTCACCAAGTCCTATGCCGCCGGCTGCGCTGGTACCATCTCCATCCTGTTCACCTTCGTCGCTATCGCCTTTGGTTGGGCCCAGAAGAAGTTCAACCTCACCGGCGCTGCCGAGTTCGTCACCGGCGTGGTTCTCATGGTCCTCATGTTCGCCGTCGGTATGCAGTTCCCGGTCTACCTGGATAAGTTCCAGTGGTTCGCCGTCGTCATGGTCTACCTGGTCTTCGCTGGCGCTATGCCCATCCAGATGCTCAAGACCCCGCGTGACTACCTCACTTCCATCATGATGATCGTCATGATCGTCTGCGCTGTCCTCGGCATCGTCGTCCTGGGCGTCAACGGTCAGGCCACTATCACCGCTCCGGTCTTCACCGGCTTCTCCACTGCCTCCGGCATGATGTTCCCGGTCCTGTTCGTCTCCGTCGCTTGCGGTGCTCTCTCCGGTTTCCACAGCCTCGTTTCTTCCGGCACCTCTTCTAAGCAGGTCGAGAAGGAGCAGGACGCCGTCAAGGTCGGTTACGGCGCCATGATCGTCGAGTCCTTCGTCGGCATCCTTGCCATCATCGTCGCCGGCATCATGTTCTCCGACATGAACACCGCCGGTACCGGCGCCCTTAACGCCGGCGTCGCTTCCACCCCGTTCCAGATTTTCGCCGCTGGCATCTCCCGCGGTATGCAGGCCTTCGGTGTTGACGGCACGCTCGCAACCGTCTTCATGACCATGAACGTTTCCGCTCTGGCCCTGACCTCGCTCGATGCCGTCGCCCGCATCGCTCGTACCTCGTTCTCCGAGTTCTTTGCCCAGACCAACGACGCCCTGGCCATCGAGTCCAAGGCCGGCTACATGAAGGTCCTCGGCAATCCCTGGTTCGCCACGGTCGTTACCCTGCTTCCTGGCCTCGCCCTCGCCTTTGGCGGCTATGCCAACATCTGGCCGCTCTTTGGTGCTTCTAACCAGCTGCTCGGCGGTATGACCATGATCACCCTCGCCGTGTTCTGCAAGTGCACCGGCCGCAAGGGCTGGATGCTCTACGTGCCCGTCGTCTTCCTGCTCTGCTGCACCTTCACCTCGCTGGTCCAGAGCGCCATGGGCTGCATGACCGCCGTCCAGGCCTACGGCTTCTTCGGCACCATCCCGGCTACCGCCACCACGGCTGCTGTCTCCGTCGCCGCCACCAAGGGCCTGCAGCTCGTCTTCGCCGTCCTGCTGATGGTCCTGGGCCTTATCGTTGCCGTCAACTGCCTCAAGGAGTTCTTCGGCAAGGAGGCCGGTTCCATGCCCGACGAGGAGCCCGAGTGGTCCGAGATGGGCAAGACCGAGTATGGCCGCACTGCTGCTGCCGAGGCTCCCGCCGACGCCGAGGCTGCCAAGGCCTAGTCAGCTTGATGAGCTAACCGTTCCATCCATATGACTCGGAAAGACCGGGTCCGCGACTGCGCGGGCTCGGTCTTCTTCATGCAAAAGTGGGCGACGCCCGAGTGTTCTCGCAGATGTTTTGCGTGGATAAGGGCGCGCGTTGTACCATATAGACGTATATGTGTACATATGAAAGGGGCCCCGTGGCCAAGACGGTATATTCCGATAACCAAAATAATGTCGATGCCCTGGCTAAGCGTCTGAGCAGCCAGACGTCGCTTTCTGTCGAGCGCGCCAAGCTGGTTGCCTACGACCTGCTCTGCCGCAAGGCACTCAAAATCAAGTCGAGCGCGCTGGCGCAGATTTTCCGCTCCGTCGATAAGGAATGCGACACCAAGGCGATGCGCGACGAACTCATCGCGGCAAAGATCGTTACCAAGATCGAGGGCAGCGGCATTAACGGACGCCCGGCGTTCTATACCATTCATGCCGTGATTCGTGATGCCCAGGAGCAGCTTGCCGAGGCTGCCGAAGAGGCCGTCGAGGACGTTGTCGAGGTGCCCGCTTCGGTGGAAACGGCCCCGCGCGAGCATATCGATACCGACGAGCTGCTCGATGAGAACGTCGTTCGCGCTTTTACCGCCAAAGCGGGTCGCGGCAGCTTTGGCGGGGGCGGCAAGCGCGATGCTCAGCGCCGTGCCCAGCAGGAGCGCTTCCGTCGCGCCGTGGCTCAAAAGGATGAGCTCGATACCGAGGCTGTTGAGACCGAGGTTGCTGCCGAGTCGCAGAAACCCGCGAAGGAGCAAAAGCCCGTGGAGGCCCAAGAGCCCAGACGTCGTCGCGGTGCTCACTTTAAGGCCGCGCAGCAGGATGTCGCACATGAGGCTGAAGAGCCTTCCGAGGTTGCAGACGATGTTGAGGAGCCTGCCAAGAGGGCTTCGGGTTCGTGTCGTCCCGGTCGCGGTTTTGCGGGACGCGCGTATCCCGTAAAGCGTCAGGAGAAGGGCGAGCCGGCTTCGACTACTCAGGCCGATAAGGCCGAACAAACCGAGAAAACCGTTGAGCCGGTGGCTCGCGAGCAGCAGCCTTCCGAGTCGCAGTCTGCGGCTGACACCGAGGTTAAAGCTCAACAGTCCGCTGATAAGCAGGCAGGGGAGAGCGCTTCGAGCAAGCCCCGCCGTCGTCGTCACCGCGGCGGTCGTGGCTCAAATGCCGAGGCCGCGGCTGAGAAGGCAGTGACGCAAAGCAAGGATGCGAAGGCTGAGGCCCCGGTGGAGCAGCCCAAGCGCCAGCCGGCGAAGGGGGACAAGCCCGAACGTTCGCAAAAGAGCTCGTCCGCGCCAAAGCAAGAGCGCAAAGCTCAGGCAGATTCCAAGCGCAAATCCCAGGCGCAGCCCAAACCGACTGCAAACGATGCGGCCGCCCAGCAGCCTGAGCCGCCCGCTCATGGCGAGGTTTCGGCGTTTGCTCTGGCCCGTGTCCTGGGCAGGCAGCTGCTCAAGGTCGTTCCTACGCCAATGGCGCTCTCCAAGATTAAGGAGCAGCAGACTCAAATTGTTAAGGTCGAGGGCAAGGACAGCAAAAAGGCTCCGCAGCGCACTCAGCACAACGAGATGTCCAACCGCAAGATTGCCGAGGAGATTGCGATCATCCAGGCTTGGATTGAGCAGAATCGCGGTGTCGACACGCCGGTCGCTTCGCGTCGCCAGCGCGCCTACCAGATTTTTAACGATGAGAAGGCCTTTGACGGCAAGCACGGCGAGCGCCTGATTCGGCGTATGACCGAAAAAGGTATCAGCATGCAGGCGATTAAGGTCGCCCCCAACCGCCCCGTGCACTTTACGGGTTTCTTTACGCTGGGCGCCGACAAGCCGTTCATTATGGTCGAGAACCTAGACACCTATGACGAAATCGTCAAGCTCCTGCGCGGCCGCAAGCACGCCAAGCTTTTTGGCACCAAGGTGGGCGGCGTGATCTTTGGCGGTGGCTGCAAGGCGAGCGTTTCGCACGCACTGGACGATTATCTGGCCGAGATCGGCTATCGCTTTAACTATGTCTACTACGTGGGCGACATCGACCGAGAGGGTGCGCGCATTGTCGAGCAGACCCGTAACGCCAATGTGGTAGAGATTCGCCTGCATGCCGGTATGTATCGCGCCATGCTTGCCGAGCACAAGCGTCGCGTGAAGGCCGGCGGAGAGTGCGAGCCCGCAGCTGCCAACCAGGGTGTGCCGCAGAACCTGGCGGCGACGATCAAAGATTTGCCTATGGTCACGCGCGTGCAGTTCCGCAACGTGCTGCGCGAGGGCGGACGCATTCCGCAGGAGATTCTGATGACCGCCGACTATCGGGATGGCGACTCGGGAAGCTTCGACCGCATGCTCAACAATTAGGGACGCGGGGCCCCGACGGGCGGGGACATCGAATTAGGTTTCCTGCTCTACAGTCCTGCTCACGACGGAGGCCACATTAAGTGGCCTCCTGTTCGTGCGGAACTCGCGATAAACCTAATTCGGTGTCCCCGCCCGTCGGGGCCCCGCGGCACTTTGTAGATGGTGGCTCGCTTTTCGGAACTGGGCTGATATTTTCTAGATGTAAGGCGCTCTTGGTCCTAATGGGCCTGGGGCGCCTATCTTTTGGAGGTAGATTTTGGGACATGCCTGAAAATCTATCTCAAACTTCTCGTATAGGACGAGAAGTTGTAGCTGAAACTTCTCGTGTAGGACGAGAAGTTATATACTCAAGATGTTGAAAGGAGAGCATTATGGCGCCGACAGCGTTGGGTATTGCAGAAATTGTTGCCGAGGCCCGTTCCTTTGAGATTCCTCATGTCATTCATCGCGATGATGTCATCGGAAATCTTCCCGATCCAAAGCCTTTCAATCTTGTTCATATCATCACGGGTATCAGGCGCTGCGGCAAAACGTTCTATGCGTTTCAATGGATTCGTCGCCTTATCGATCGCGGTGTCGATGCCGAGCGTATCTTCTATTTCAATTTTGCTGATGACCGTCTTCGACCGGCGCCGGACACGCTCATGAGCGACATTTTGGAAGAGTATTGGCGGCAGGTTCCCTCAGCGCGAACGAAAGGCTGTTATCTCTTTCTGGATGAGGTGCAGGAGACCGATGGCTGGCAGGGCGTTTGTCAGCGTTTGGCGGAGCACGAGAGCGTAACGCTTGTTATCACCGGATCGTCCTCAAAACTATCTGCCGATGAAATAGCGACGCAGTTTCGCGGTCGCTCGCAAGAGCACGCTATGCATCCGCTTTCATTCCGCGAGTATTGTGCGTTTCATCACATTGAAACGCCGGATATGTCTACTAGCGCTGGGGCTCCAGCTGTTTCTCCGCAGCGGCGAACTGATCTGGAATCGGCATATGACCGTTATCTCATAGAGGGTGGCTTTCCTGGGGTTCAGGAGCTTGATGCCGGTTCGCGTATTCAGATGCTTCAAGCCTATTTGCGAGATGTTGTTGCACGAGACATTCTCGAGCGGAGCGGGCGCACGGATATCGCTCTTGCCAACCAAGTAGGGCTCTTCTGCCTTCGAAACACGGGTTGCGACCTTTCGGTCAACAGTTTGTTGGAAGCCTTAAAGTCTGTCGGATATCGAGCGTCATGGGAAAAAATAAACGAACTCGTTCGTTTGTTCCAGCAGGCTCATCTCATTGGATTACTTCCGGAGTATTCAACTTCTTTGGCTCCTAAGACAACGACAACAGATAAGGTCTATGCCGTCGACCAGGGGATGGCATATGCAACATCGCGTGCTAATCAGCAGGATATCGGAAAGCGTTTGGAGACTGCGATTTATGCTGAACTCATGCGCCGTACGGCAAACGGCCGGTTGGAAACGGTGACTTCATTTACGGCTCCAACGCAAGCACGAGAAAAAGTTGATTTCTTGGTCGGCGACGCTTTGGCATCGGAACCATACGCGCTCTACCAGGTGACAGTCGATATGACGGCAGAGAAAACGCGCAGGCGTGAAGTCGGTTCCCTTGAGGTTGCTATGGTAAAAACCGGTATCAAGGATGCCAATATCATCACGCTGCGCGAGGCGACCCAGATCAAAACGGAGCATGGCGTCATCGAGGTTATTCCCGCATGGAAATGGTCGCTTAGTCTGTAACGCTACGCCGGCCCGCCGGGGTCGCACGGCACCATGTTGATGACCGGCACTTTAGGAACGTCCCTAAGTGCCGGTTCGGTTGGAAAGTCGAGATGCGGGGAGCTCTCGGCTGATATGGGACGGAGGGATTCCGCGTCCGCCTGGTCGGCGGCCGCGCCCCGCTGCGTCACTTCGCTCCTTGCGTGCTGCGCTGGAAAACGCTTCGCGTTCCCTCAGCTCCGCACCCTGGCGGGTTCGAATCCCTCCGCTTGTTCACAAGAAAGCGCCCTGGGCCGTTATGGGCTCAGGGCGCTCAATTTTAATGGCTGGGACGGAGGGATTCGAACCCCCAACAGCCGGCACCAAAAACCGGAGTTCTACCGTTGAACTACGTCCCAAGGTGTGGTGTTGCCCAAAAGCAACTCGTTTAGTTTACCTAATCTGCGAGGGCATCGCAAACGCCGTCGAGCAGGCGTACGGCGAGTGTCTGCGCATCACTTGCGGTGAAGGTTCCGTTGTAGCGCGTCATGCCCGTGAGCTCAATGCGGATGCGCGCGGGCTTTTGCTGTGCGGCGACATTGGCAGTGCGGATGCGCTGCGCCAGGTTGTGACACTCGGCAAGGGCGATCGTGGCGCGCGGCGCTGCATCTGCGGGCAGCTCATCGCTTGCGATCTCGAGCACCAGATCCACGTCGGTTGGAACCTCGGAATCGCACAACATCATGCCGCTGCTGTCGGTCGTCGCCGTGGCGATGTTCCACATGCGCGATGCAACGCTACGCGCGATGGGGTCCTCACCGATGACGGCAATCTGGAAGCGTTCGAGCACGTTGGCGGCGCGGGCAAAACCGATGCGCGACTCGGCCTCGGTAACCGAGGGCTTGCCCTCCCACACGTGATGCAGGCGGTTGATATAGGCGTAGGTATCCTGGAACGCCATGCCATCGGCAAACAGGCCGACATTTTCTTGGAACTGCTGCAGAGCGGCCTCGGTGTGCGGGCCAAAGTAGCCGTCGTCCTCACCGCAGGCAAAACCCAAAACGTTGAGCGCGCGCTGCAGGGCCTGAACGTCGGCGCCATGGAAATTGGGCATGCGCAGATAAAGTGTGCGGTCGCCCAGCTTATACGAGGCGTCTACCAGGGCGCTCCAGCAGGGGATATCGACGGCGCAGCCAGCGGCAAGGCCACTGTCGAGCCTAAAGGTGCCAACGGCCTGCTCGGTGGTGGCGCCAAAGCGCTTATCGGCGACCTCGGTGTCATCGATTGTATAGCCGAGCTGCAGAAGGCGGGACTGGACGTCCTCGACGGCTGCTCCCTGCATGCCCGTTGTAATAGGTTCCATGAACGAACCCCTTTCGGCGTACCATTCGTACTATTTGAGCGTGTGTCGGATAGACAACGCAAAGGGATGCATAAACATGCACTCAACAGTGTAGCAAGTTGTACCCAAATACGCTGCTGACAGGTTTTATAACCCCGCTAGTTAAGGCGCTCCACAAAGAAATCTGCCATGGAGTCGAACAGCTCGCGTGCGTGCGGATCAAGCTCAACGTTCTCGATGGTCGCTTTGGCTTTAGCGGTCAGGTCGAGCGCGTAAGTGTGGGCGTAATCGATGGAGCCGGTCTGCTGGAAGATCTCCACGGCGCGTGCAAGTTGCGCGGGGTCCTCGGTGCCCGAGGAAAGGATTGCCTCGACCTCGTCGTGATAACGCTCGTCTGACAGGGCGTGCACGGCGACGAGGGTGCGCTTGCCCTCGGTGATATCGGTGCGGAAGTCCTTGTTGGCGGCCTCCTTGGTGCCGATCAAGTTGAGCAGGTCGTCCTGAATCTGGAAGGCAAGGCCCGTGTGCAGGCCAAAGGCGCGCAGTGCCTCAATCTGCTCATCGCTGCCGCCGCCGATAATGGCTCCGGCGGCAAGTGGCGTGGCTCCGCTGTAGTACGCGGTCTTGTGCGTCGCCATGTCCAGATAATCGTCGACCGAGATGTCGAAGCGCCCGTCGCGGACCCAGCCCAAGTCGAGCGCCTGGCCCTCGATGGTGCGAACGATCATCTCGGTGAGCTCGTGGAGCACGCGGAGTTTCACGTCTGCCACGAGCGTGGGGTCGTCGAGAACCGTCTTGGTGACCATGGTGAGCGCTAGGTCGCCGCAGTTGATGGCAAGCCCCGTGCCCTCGGTAAGGTGCATGCAGGGCTTGCCGCGGCGCAGTTGGCCGTTGTCGGCGATGTCGTCATGGATAAGCGCTCCCGATTGAAAGTGCTCGATAGCTGCCGCCGCGCTGCGGGCGCTCTCAAAGCTGCCACCTACCGCGGTGGCGGCGAGCATGCAGATGAGCGGGCGGTGGCGTTTGCCGGCATTGGCCGTAAATGCCGAGAGCGGGGCATACAGGTAACGCTCGATATCGGCGGAAGTCGCCTGTCCGTCAAAGAACGTGGCCAGATAGTCGTTAATCTGGTCAAAGTGCTGGGCTAAAAAGCTGGTAAACGGACTGGACACGGGTTCTCGCATTCTTTCTTAGGTTGCACCGTTGCATTATGCAGACAACATATTGCCACATTGGGGCGTCGAGCGCGGCGGTTGAAGACGATTGAGTCTTGCGGCCGCAAACGCGGCAAGGGGCTCGGCTAGATAAGCCCAAAATGTTCGAGCGCGGTGACGACGCCGTCGTGGTCGAAGCTGTCGGTTACGTAGTCGGCCTTTTCCTTGAGGAAGTCCGGCGCGTTGCCCATGGCGATGCCAACATCGACCGCCTCCATGAGGGCGATGTCGTTGCTCGCGTCGCCAATGCCATATACGGTGCCGTGGTCTGGCCCCAGGGCGTCAAGCACGGCCTTGATTCCGGCCCGTTTGGTGCACTCGCGAGGCGAGATTTCCGTGACCTCGAGTTCGAGCTCATTGAGGCAGAGCAGGGGTCCAAGCTCTTCGTCTTGGGCGATGCGGTTGGCAAGTGGCGTGGACATAAGAATTTTATAGGCGTTGTAGTGCTCAAGTTGCGTGACGGCGTCGCCCACGGTGCGTGCGTATCCGTACGTCTCGGGGGCATCTGCACTCATGCGCACCACGCGATCGATGCCCTCAAAGCGAATGACCTCACCCGATTGCTCGAGATAGGGGGCGAGGCGCTGTAGTATGCCAGGGCTTATGGCAACGTTTCGCACGACGCGCCCCTCGAGTTCGGCGTAACCGCCCGCGAGGCACACGACGCCTGCCCACGGCAGTTCGAGCAGCTTGGGATGGATGCAGCTGAGGGTGCGCCCCGTACAGATAAAGGCTTTGTTGCCGTTGGCGACAAACGTGCGAATTGCCTGTGCAACCGTCTCGTTGGGATAGGGGGAAAGATCTCGCTCGCCCTCGGGGAGCTCTTGGGCAAGTTTGGGATCTTGCCAGGCGAGCGTACCGTCGATGTCGAAGAAGCAGACATTGCCATACTTTTTGGCGCCATCGCCGGCATGAAAAGGCGAGGCGGCGAATGCAAAACCCGGTTCGAGTCCCATAATCTGATCAAAGTGTTCTTTGACGCGGGGTACCGAGATGCCGATGATTACCTGAGCGGTCTTGCCGGTGACGATGAGGCCTTTGGCACCCGCTGCGACAAAGGTCGCATTGTCCGCGACGATGGAGGGGTCCACGACTTCGACGCGCAGACGCGTGGCGCAGTTGGTTGCGCCCACAATGTTGGAGACGCCGCCCAGAAGCGTCACAACCTGCTCGGCGAGGAGATGATCTTGTGAGGCTTGGTTGCCGGAAGCGCCGGTTTTGGATGAGCGCTTTTCGTCAACGTCGTTTCCCGTCAAGCGTGAGAGCGCCGCGTTGCTGGCGATATGGTCCTCGCGTCCCGGGGTTTTAAGGTCAAAGGTCAGGATAAGACCTCGAAAGCTCAGAAAGAAGATGACGCTAAAGATGAGTCCGATTCCGAGCGCCAAAAGGTAGGAGCCGGCATGCGTCCGCATGAGCGGGATAAAGTTGAAGGCAGCCATTTCCATAAAGCCGCCCGAGAAGATGCCAACGACGCCAAAGAAGTTCATAGCCATGGCGAGGCAGGAAGATAGGGCGGCATAGAGCAAAAAGAGCCCGGGATAGGTGAACATAAAGAGAAACTCGAGCGGCTCGGTGACGCCGCAGACCGCCGAAGCGACGATGGCGGGCAGAAGGATGGCCTTGAGGCTGGCACGGCGTTCGGGCTTGGCCGTGGTGTAGAACGCAACGGCGATGGCGGGAAGGCCAAAGAGCTTGACCCAGCCGGTGGCGGTGAAACCAGCCCAGGGTGCAAGCTCGTTGAGGGGGCGCGTGCTGTGCGACAGGATGGGAAGCAAGTTGGTCCACGTGGCGTAGATACCGTCGTTAATAACTAAATTGTCGTAGTAGATAGGCATGTAGAGCAGGTGGTGCAGCCCCATGGGCTCGAGTGCTCGCTCCAAAAACGCAAAGATACCCACGCCGAGGGGGCCGACGCCCACAAGTGCGTGGCGCAGCGTTTCGGTCGCTGCGTATACGAAGGGCACGATGGCGGCCGAGATGGCGGCAAGGGCGAACACGGCGAAAAAGCTGATGAGATAGACCAGCGAGGAACCCGAGAAGGTGCCGAGCCAATCGGGAACCTTGGCATCGTAGAAGCGGTCATGGATGGCGACGACGGTTGCCGATACCGCTAGCGGGCCGATAATGCCGGTGTCGAGCGTCTTGATGCCGTCGATGATGGTAATGCCGCTAGCGGAGGTCAAAGACGACGGGTACTTAAGTCCAAGGTTGTCTCCGCTCAGCTTAATGATCTCGCTCAAAAAGAAGCAATAGGCAAAATAGGCCACGAGTGCCTCGAGGCAGCAACGTGCCGGCTGCTTTTGGGCAAGGCCGATGGGCAGCGCTACGGCAAAAAGGAGCGGAAGGCGCTTAAAGACCGTCCACGAGCCACGCTGGATGATAGTCCAAAAAACGTACCAAGGGGTTCCGTATACGGCGAGATCGCCGACGATATCCGCAGACGTTGCGAGGGCGGAGACGCCGACCATAAGGCCCGATATGGAAAACAGCATGGCGGGCGCGAACATTGCCCCGCCAAAGCGTTGGATTTTTTGCAGCATAATATGCCTTCCGGATGCAACATGCTGTGCGAGCAAGAACGTTTAAACAATGAACTCATTGTAGAGGACTGGCTGCATGCCGCATTGACGGTTTTGATTCGGTCCGATGTGGGTGTCGGGGGAAACCGTCGACGGTAAATAATCCGTGCTTTGCCGATAATCGGTTTAAACAACTTTAAGAAATGCTATCCTGCCTAGCCATACATATTCATTAGAGGTGGAGTCATGCCAAAAGCGATATACGAAGGAATCTACCGAGAAATACGCTCGCGCATCATTAATGGGACCTATGCGTTTCAGGAGATGCTGCCAACCGAAGCCGAGCTGACCGCGGAATTTGGCTGCACGCGCAATACCGT
>URNU01000027.1 GCA_900549275.1 uncultured Collinsella sp.
AGGTCAAAGGCGTGCGTCGCCAAGATGCCAAGCACCATGTACTCGGTAAAATGAGCGCACTTGCGCACGACGAAGTTAGTCACCCAATCGTATGGAAGCCCCAGGGCCTGCAAAAAGCCGCGAATGGATTCCATAATCGTCAGGCTCAACGAACCAGACCCCGTACCGGGAACCAGCGAATTGCCCCAGATGACGAGCACCATGGCGCAAGCGGCAAGGGCCCATTTTCGATCGACCTTAACCATGCGGCAATTATGCCTCCGCGCGCAGCGGCGTAAAGCTGGCGGTACCGCCTTCGATAACGCTTAAATAGGCACGGCCCGTGCGCTTGACGGCCGCAGACTGCAGACGGTTGATCTCTTCCTCGAGAATCTGATTGACGCGCTCATGGCGACGGTTTTCCATAACGCCGGCAGCGATAGCCTCGGCACGCTCGATACCCTCGCGCGAGATACGCGCGGTATCCTCGGGAAGCACGGAACTGTGGCGACCGACATAGACGGGAGTAGCCGAGACAGGTGAGGCTGCAGGCGTGGGCACCGCCACGGGGGTGGGCTCGGCAACCTCGTCCATGATCGCCATGGCGGCAGCCCACATGTCCTCGTGGCCCGAATAATCGGCCATGGGGATATCTTCCTCAAGAGAGGCATCGGGGAGACTGTCGGTATCCACGCGATCCTGGACATCGATAGAAGCAGTAATGGCGGCGGGCTCGTCCAGATCGGCAAGATCCACACCCTTGGCATCGGAAATGATGGGCATGCTGGCGAGCTTGGCGTTGTACGGCGCCGCCTCCGCGGCCTGCATTTGGGCCGAAGCCCCCCAAAGTGAGCTCTCGGCGGCACGGCGAGCGGCGACGGTCTCCTCGTCGACAGCCAGGGACTCATCGGCAAAGGGTTCGACAGCAGGAGCCGACTGAGCTGCGCTCTGCTGACCGGCCGAAGCGGCCGCCGCGGCAGAAGTGTACGCAGCCGACGACACGCCGTTATAGGCGGCATTGTTGGCAGCGTTGGCCACAAGCGCCACGAAGGCCGCGGTGCTGCCCGCAGGGGCGGCGTGAGAGCCCGAGACGGCGCGTGCAGCAGCAGCGATGTCATCGCGATTGAAAGATCCAGTCTGTCCACCGTTGGTGAGCTCGTCGATTGCAACCTGGTAGACATCGCGCGAACGCGTTGGATCGCAGCTGACCGGAGAATCGTCATCGAGCATGCTGTCGATCATAGACCACGCATCGGCCTCATCCATGGCGTTGGCCGCGCGCGCGATGGTGGGAACGCCATCGTCGACGTGGCGGCGCTGGAACGCACCGGTCAGGCCGGAGAGAAATGCGGAAGAAGGCTGTGCGGCATTGGCCTGATCGGCCGGGACCGAAGGCTGAGGCGCCGCGCCCTGCTGCTGCGCGGGAATCGAGGCGGTCTTGAACTCGTTATGGGTCCGGCCAAGCTGAGCGGCGCCGCCCACGGCATCGGGCTCAAACAGGCGGCCATCGTGCTCGGCGCGATACTCGGAGATGCCCAGCGAGGCTGCGTAGATGCCCACGCCCGCCACCGCACCAACGGCAAAGGGAACAGCGCCCGCGACAACCGTCTCATTAACCGACGAGAACGGCAGCGTCGCGGCATACATCACCACGGGGGCGGCAAGGCCGATCCCGCAGGAAAGTCCGGCAAGGACTGCTCGTTGTGTTGCATCAGAAGAAGCCATGAGCTCTCCCCATCTTCCAGCACCCAAATCGCATCATTTAGTTGGCTGCGCGAGAGAAGATGAAGCGGGACATGCGTCCCAAAGCAACGGTATATGGTTCGTTTCATCTGCGTTTTCCGTCGCGAAGCTTAAAAGTTATTATGCGAAACCGACCCTCCGATTGCAAGCGATGAGGCCGGATTGTTGCTCGAAAACTGCTGCTTGTCGGTCATATGGTCAAAAAATGTTGCCGAGTGACGCCATAAAGAAAGGGCCGATTGCCCGTTCTTATAGCGATATTGCTTGCGGCTTATGGTCTAAAACGTCTGCTCGTAGTCGCTGTGTTTTTTGGCCGAACGCACCAAGAACTCCTGGTTGGTGTTGGTGCCCTTAAGACCCTTGATAAACGACGCCGCCGCGCGCTCGGTGTTGTTCATCCCGGCAAGGATGCGACGCAGGCCAAAGACAAACGGGCGCATCTGCTCGTCGACCAGCAGGTCCTCGTTGCGCGTACCGGAGGCAACGGGGTCGATGGCCGGGAAGATGCGGCGGTCGGCAAGATCGCGGTCGAGCTTGAGCTCCATGTTGCCGGTGCCCTTGAACTCCTCAAAGATGACCTCGTCCATCTTTGAGCCGGTGTCGATGAGGGCAGAGGCGAGGATGGTGAGCGAGCCGCCGTTTTCGATATTGCGGGCTGCACCCAGGAAACGCTTGGGCGGATACAGGGCCGCCGAATCGACACCGCCCGAAAGGATGCGGCCCGAGGCGGGTGCCGCCAGGTTGTAGGCGCGGGCAAGACGCGTGATGGAATCGAGCACCACCACGACATCGCCGCCCAGCTCCACGATGCGCTTGGCGCGCTCGATGACGAGCTCGGCCACGCGGGTGTGATTGTCGGCAGGCATATCGAAGGTTGAGGCCACGACCTCACCCTTGATGGAGCGCTGCATATCGGTGACCTCTTCGGGGCGCTCGTCAACGAGCAGGCAGATGAGGTGCACCTCGGGGTTGTTGATCGAGATGGACTGGCAGATCTTCTTAAGGATCGTTGTCTTACCGGCCTTGGGCGGCGACACGATCAGGCCACGCTGGCCCTTGCCGATCGGCGACACGATATCGATGGCGCGACCGGTAATGGAATCCTTGCCGTGCTCCATGCGCAGCGGCTCGTTGGGATAGACCGGGGTAAGGTCGCCGAACTTGGGGCGATTGCGAATCTGCTCGGGATCCATGCCATTGACGGTCGTGATCTTGGCGAGACCGGCTCGCTTGTCGCCGCCGCGCGAGGGGCGCAGCGAACCCTCGATGACATCGCCCGTTCGCAGGCGTGCGGAGCGGATGAGATAAGCAGGGACGAAGGCATCCTCGTTGGACTTCATGTAACCGTGGGCGTGGATGATACCGGAGCTGTCCGGGCGAATCTGCAAGATGCCCTTAATATCGCGGAAGCCCTCGGCCTTCGCGGCGGTCGTGTAGATTTCCTCGACGAGCTCAGCCTTCTTCTTGCCGGTCGTCTCGATCTCGAACTCTTTTGCCTTCTCACGCAGCTCGGCGACCTTCATGGCCGCAAGCTCCTCGCGCGAAAGCGTGGGCTCGGTGGGGGCGGCGTTGCGCTCCTTGTTGCGCTGCTTGCGGTCGCGCTGACGGCTGCGGCGGTCGTTGTTGCGATCGTCCTTGCGGTCGTTGCGCTCGTCGTTTCGCTTGTGCTGACGGCGGCCGGGACGGACACCCGCTTCGGCCTCGGCGCCCCCGTCAGCCGCGGCTGCGGGCGCATCGGTGCCGGACGGGGCCTCGCCCTCTGCCTTGGCATGGGCGCTGGGATCGGCGTCGCCCTGCTGCTCGGCAACCTTGGCCCTTGCGGACTTCTTGCGCGTACGCTTGGGCTTCTCAGTTGCCGGCTGATCGGCGCTCTCGGCCTCGGAAGCGGCATCGGCGGTTGCCTCCGAGGACTTATCGTCGTCGGCCTTGGCCTTCGCCTTCGTCGAGCGCTTTGCCGCAGTGCGACGGCTACGGCCGGGGCGGACATCGGCGGACTCGGCATCGACAGATGCGGGAGCCTCGGTGGACGGAGCGTCCTGGACCGGGGCGTCGGCCGTAGCCGTGGGCTCGGCCGTCACCGCTGCGCTCTGAGCAGCAGCTGCTGCGGCAGCGGCTTTCTCGGCCTCAACAAACGCCTTGGGCTTGCGGCCGCGACGATGCGGGCGCAGAGCCGGATCAACGGCGGGAACCTCGCTGGCCCCAGCGGGCACGACGGACTCAGCGGAGGAAGCGTCCTCCCCTGCCGCAGAACGAGCCGGAGCTTCAACGACCTCGGGAGTCGGCTGCTCGACGGGCTGCTGCGACTTGGCTGCCGTACGGCGACGTGTGCGCAGTGCCGGCTTCTCGGCCGACTGCTCGGCAACAGGAGCCTCGGGGACGCCCGGTGCAGCAAGCTCAGTCAATGCCGCAGCCTCGCGCTCGGCAGCGCGACGGCGAGCACGCACAACCTGGGCCTCGCTGATCTGTGCCAGTGCACGGGCCTGCGCGACCTCATCGGAAATAGGGGCCGAAGCATCGGCAGCAGCGGGCCGCTTCACGCGCGTGGCGCGCGTCGTGCGACGCTTGGGCTTTGCGGTCTCCTCGCCGTCCACAGCGGGTTTGGCCACACGACGCGTGCGCTTGGGCTTAGCGGGTGCAGCCTCCTCGCTAGCAACGGGCGTGGTGGGTGCAGCGGCCTTAGGCGCCTCGGGAGCCGAGACCTGCGCCGGCGCGGGCACCGTGACCTGGTCCGACGCAACCGGTGCAGCGGGAGCCGTTTGCGTCGTCGTTATTTCGTTTTCTTGTTGTTGATCAGACACAGTGTTTGCTCAACTTTCTTTTCAAGCCCTGTGATCACATGCTCCCTGCATATACCTTCAGGGCGGCTAAACAGTCTAGCTCCGTCCGAAAAGCGACGGGCGTCATTGATCTGTATCGAGATGATTGCGTCAAATACGCAGCGTTAGTGTAACACAACCGCTGCCACCTGCAACTTAGTCATCGGAGACGTTCATAAACGACTAGTCAAAAGGGGCACTCTTCCCCTAAGACGCCTTCAAATGGTGCGACTAGGGAGCAAATCCATGGCGTCGGGATTCGCCGCGCCACGAAACGCGTCTATCTACTACGCTTACCCCCAGACCCCTGACCATACCCTGTTTTTTCAAAAACAGCGAGTCCGCTACCTGCGGTTTTAATATCGAACTTTACGACACGGTTCGGGATATGCGGCAAAACGTAGGAGATGGGCACGATTCGCGGCGGACGGGCCCGCGCCACCCCTCCGCAGGACAAAAATGATCCGTTTTCCTCCGTCCCCAAGGGGTCATTTTCAAAACCATGCCGGATTACGGGGCCAGAATGATGCAAGCCAACCATGCCCTGCATTTTCAAGAAACAATGAGCCGTCTACCTGCGGTTTTAATTTCGCTATTGGCGCCATGGTCGCCAGTTGGCGATTCAGCCCCGTAAACCGGTATAGTTGCGATTTAGTAGCATTTCCCAACACACCAAAAAGCACCACCAAACGCAAAAAGCCCGACCTCCGCATGGGAGATCGGGCTTAGAAGGCTCAGTTAAACCAAACCTACGCAGCCAGACGGCCAGCGCTTACATCTGCTCAGGGGCGGTCACGCCAACAAGCGTGAGCACCAGGGCGAGCGTCACGCGGACGGCGTCGCAGGCGGCCAGACGGGCGCGCGAGAGCTCGGGGTCGACGGGACGGCCCTCGCTCGGCAGAACCTGGCAGGCGGCGTAGAAGCTGTGGAAGTCGCCGGCGAGCTCCTCGGCAAAGTGCGTCAGGCGGAACGGGGCGCGATCGCGAGCGCAGCTGGCGATGAGGTCGGTGAGCTCGTTGAGCTTACGCGAAAGGGCGAGCTCGGTCGGATCGGTCAGCAGCGAGTAATCGACGTTCTCACCGATGGCCTTGGCGGCGACGGCCTTCATGCCCATCTCGTCAGCCTGCTCGGGCGTAACGTCAGCGGCGCGGCGCAGGATGGAGCACACGCGAGCGTGAGCGTACTGCACGTAGTACACCGGGTTGGAGTTGTCGCGCTTCTTGACGGCCTCGATATCGAAGTCGACCATCTGGTTGGAGCTCTTGGAGATGAGCGTGTAGCGGGCGGCGTCAGAGCCGACTTCGTCGACGAGTTCCTGCAGAGTCACCATGGTGCCCTTGCGCTTGGACATACGGACGGGCTTGCCGTTGCGCAGCAGGTTGACGAGCTGGCCCAGCAGAACCTCAAACTTGCCGGGATAGCCAAGAGCGTCGCAGACGCAGCGGACGCGGTCGATGTAGCCGTGGTGGTCGGCGCCCCAGATGTCGATGACATGGTCGACGCGCTGGAACTTATCCCAGTGATAGGCAACGTCGGAGGCGAAGTAGGTGTACTCGCCATCGGACTTGATCAGGACGCGGTCCTTGTCATCGCCCAGATCGGTGGAGCGGAACCACAGGGCGCCGTCCTTGGTGTAGAGATAGCCCATCTTGTCGAGCTTCTCAAAAGCGCGGTCGACGGCGGAGGTGCCGGCGGTCTCGCCCTCGGTGTCCTTAACATACAGCGAACGCTCGGAGAACCAGCGATCGAAGTCGCAGTTGACGGCATGGCAAAGGTCGCGCATGTTGTCGACCATCTTTACATAGCCGCGCTCGCGGAAGCTCTCCATACGCTCCTGCGGATCGGCGTTGACCCACTTATCGCCGTCGGTGCGCCAGAACTCGGCGGCCTCGTCGATGATGTAGTCGCCGCCATAGGAGTCCTTGCCCAGAGTCTCGGCAAAGTTGTCCTGATACGGATGGGTCTCGGGGTGCTCGTCGCTCTCATCGGCAACAAAGGCGTCGCGGTCGGCGATCAGCAGCTTGTGAGCCTCGTCGATATCCACGCCCTGCTTGGCGATGATGTCGGCAAGCTGCATATAGCGCGTGCTGATGGAGTTGCCGAAGGTGTTCATCTGAGAGCCGTGGTCGTTGATGTAGAACTCACGCTGGATGTCGTAACCGGCGTGGTCCATAACACGGCAAAGGGAGTCGCCCAGCGCGGCCCAGCGGCCATGGCCGATGTGCATGGGGCCGACGGGGTTGGCGGAGACGAACTCGACCTGGGTCTTCAGGCCGCCACCGACGTTGGACTTAGCGAAGTCCATACCCTTCTCGCGGGCCTCACCAAAGATGGCGTTCTTGACGGCGACGGAGAGGTAGAAGTTGATGAAGCCAGGACCGGCGATCTCGACCTTCTCGATCGCGGGGTCCTCGGGCATATGGGCGACGACGGCCTCGGCGATCTTGCGCGGAGCGCAGTGAGCCAGCTTGGCGGACTTCAGGGCCATGGTGGAGGTCCACTCGCCATGAGAAGTATCAGCCGGTCGCTCGATAGCGCAATCGTCAAGTTCAAATGCGGAAAGGTCGCCGGCCTCCTGGGCCGCAGCAAGCGCAGCGCGTACCAGCTCTTCAATCTTCTCGGGCATAGATCCTCCTTGTGTTAAAGCCCCCGAGCTCTTGGTCACTCGTAGGGCAAAAGCCAGAGTTTGTAGCACTCTATCACAAGCGGTAACTACTGTCGCAGGGTAAAGCTAATAGATATTGCATATGCACAAAAATGACTACCGCTCTTGCGCGACGGTACAAAGTTGCCGGTTTGCCTGCTGTTTATACAGGTTCTGGAAATGCATAAACGTATGAATAAGCCGTTCTATTTATCGAATACTCTAACCTATCAGAGTTGTGTGCTTTTCCTGCATAAAGTGATGGTTTGCGCACGTCAGCGTGGTATTCTAAGCATACGTAAATTCGTATAAGTTGGAGGTAGCATGTTCTCAATCGGTCAACACGTCATTCATCCGGGTCAGGGAGTCTGCACCGTCGTCGGTTTTAGGGACGACACGCCGCAGCCCATGTTGTTGCTCGAGACCAAGCAGGGACATGCGCAGACGATTCTCATGTACCCCGTGGCGCAGGCCGACCGTCTGCATGCCGCCATCTCCCAGCAAGATGCCGAGCACTTGCTGAGCCACTACGACGAGTTGGAGTGCGACACCTTTACCGAGCGCAACAGCTCGCTCGAGGAGACGCACTTTAAGCAGCAGCTCAAGCTGGGCGCGCCCGAGACGGTCCGCGTGGCAAAAACCATGATGCACCGTATTCGCCAGGCCGAGGAGGCAGATAAAAAGCCCAGCTCTTATTACATGCGCGTACTCAAGGAAGCCAAGCGCCGCTCCATCGAGGAGTTCGCCGTGGCCCTGGGCGTCACCGAAGAGGCCGCCGAAGCCCGCCTAGCCCAAGCCGCCCTCAACTAACCTGCCAAAAAGGGACAGGTTTATTTTGGCAGGTTAGGCCTGGAAGGTGTCGCGATCGGGCGCGAAGGATTGCATGGCCGCGATGGTACGGTCGAAGAGCTCGGGGAGCTCCCAACCCAGCATCTCGGCGCCCTGCAAAATCACGTCGCGCGAGCAGCCGGCGGCAAAGCGCTTGTCCTTGAACTTTTTCTTGAGCGACTTGGTCGTAAAGTCCATGACGCTCTTGCTCGGGCGCATGATGACGGCGGCCCCGATCAGGCCGGTGAGCTCATCGCAGGCAAACAGGATCTTTTCCATCTTCAGCTCGGGCTTGGGCAGCGAAGAGTTGAAATCGGACGTGTGCGTCTGGATGGCGCGGATAAGCTCAGGCGATGCGCCCTCGCTCTCGAGGATCCCGGCCGCATAGATGGTGTGGTTCACGGGGTCGTCCTCATGCTCCTCCCAATCCAAGTCGTGCAGCAGGCCGACGATGCCCCAAAACTCCTCGTTCTCGGGGTCGAACTCGCGCGCAAAGTAGCGCATGGTGCCCTCGACTGTTTCGCCGTGGGTGATGTGGAACGGGTCCTTGTTGTGCTCGTTGAGCAATTCGAACGCACGGTCGCGGGTGATTCCGGCGGAAAGCGTCTGGGACATGGCAATACCTCCAGGTGAGTCGGTGCTAAGACACGGTGTCACTATCGTATATCGCCGCGGCTCAAGCCGAAAGGCAGAAAAGGTATGCGAAGAAAAAAGCCGGGCGAACGCGTCGCCCGGCAAAACCGCAGATAAAACCTGCCAAAATAAACCTGTCCCTTTTTGGTAGGTTTAGGGGCGGACCTGGCCGGTGCCGCGGAGCTTGTATTTGTAGGTGGTGAGGGCCTCGGCGGCAAAGGGGCCGCGGGCGTGGAGCTTTTGGGTCGAGATGCCGATCTCGGCGCCCAGGCCAAACTCGCCGCCGTCGGTAAAGCGCGTGCTGGCGTTGGCGTACACGGCCGAGGCATCGACCGCATCCAGAAAGCGCTCGCAGGCGTCCACGTCCTCGGCAATGATGGCCTCGGAATGCATGGTGCCGTAGCGGTTGATGTGCGCGATGGCCTCGTCCTCGTTCGCCACGACCTTCACGCTCATCTCGAGCGCCAGATACTCGCGGCCCCAGTCCTCCTCAGTTGCGGCAACAAAGTCATCGCCCTCGGCAAGACCAGCATCGGCGCATGCGGCGCACGTGGCCTCGTCACCGTGAATCAGTACACCGTGATCGTGCAGCACGGCCACGACCGCCGGCAAAAACGAATCTACCACGGCACGGTCGACCAGCAGCGACTCGGCTGCATTGCACACGCCCACGCGCTGGGTCTTGGCATTGACGATAATGTTGAGCGCTTTATCGAAGTCGGCGGATTCATGCACGTATATGTGGCAGTTGCCTGTACCCGTCTCGATCACCGGCACAAGCGACTCGCGCACGCAGCGCTGGATCAGGCCCGCACCGCCACGCGGAATGAGCACATCGACGATGCCGCGGAGCTTCATGAGCTCGCCGGTGGCCTCGCGGTCGGTAGACTCGACCATCGAGACGGCCTCGCGCGGGAAGCCCTGCGCCTCGAGGGCATCGGCCAGCAGCTCGGTAATCATAGCGCAAGAGTGATAGGCCAGCGAACCGCCGCGCAGAATGCAGGCGTTGCCGGTGCGGACGCAGATGCCCGCGGCGTCGGCCGTCACGTTTGGGCGCGCCTCGTAGACCATGCCCACCAGACCCAGCGGCACACTAACACGCGTAAGGTCCACGCCGCTCGCAAGCACGCGATGGTCGAGCACGCGGCCGACGGGGTCGGGCAGCTCGGCGAGCTTCTCCAAACCGGCGGCCATGCCCTCGACGCGCTCGGGCGTCAGCAGCAGACGGTCGAGAAGCCCCGCCGAGGTGCCCGCATCGCGCGCAGCAGACATATCGAGCTCATTGGCGGCAACGATGGAATCAACGCCGTCGCGCAGCGCCGCGGCCATAGCGCGCACGGCCTCCTGGCGCTGGACATCGCTCGCCGTGGCAAGCGCGCCCGAAGCGGCCTTGGCGGCAACAGCAAGATCGTGGACATACGTGGCTATATCGACCGACATGGGCGGCCCTTTCTCTTAGATGTTTGCCACCCATGGTAGCCGATTTATGCGCACCCTCGCCGACGGCGGTAGAATTGGTCAACCCGAAACACCGCAACGAATGGAAGCATCACATGGCGCTCATCACTTCGTACCACGTCCCCGGCCTGTATGTCGAGGACCACAGCATCGATGTCCCTCTCGACTGGCGCGGCCTAGACCCCATGCTTTTGGCCGTCGGCAGCACCATGCGCCGCGGCGCCATGCCGGCACCCATCGCCGGCGCGCCCGAGAGCATCAAGCTCTTCTACCGCGTGGTCTGCGCCCCCGACCGCATCAACGACGATCTACCGCTCCTCCTCTTTTTGCAAGGCGGCCCCGGCGGCGAGAGCCCGCGTCCGCTGTCGCCTACAAGCGATGGCTGGATCGAGGAGGCCGTCAAGCATTTCCGCGTCGTGCTGCCCGACCAGCGCGGCACCGGGCGCAGCAGCTGCGTGGACGGGCGCACGATTGCCGCCTTGGGCGATCGCGCCGAGGCAGCAGGAGCCGATGCGGCCCGCTCGCAGGCGGACTTCCTCAAGCGCCATCTCGCCAGCTCCATCGTGCGCGATTTTGAGTACCTGCGCCTGGTGGGCTTTGGCGGCAAGCCCTGGGTCACACTCGGGCAGAGCTACGGCGGCTTTTTGACGCTGAGCTATCTGTCGCTCTTCCCCGAGGCCGTAGCGGCAAGCTTTACCTGTGGCGGCATTCCGCACGTGCCGGCGAGCGCCAGCGAGGTCTACGCGCACACCTTCCCGCGCATGGCCGCCAAGACTCAGCAGTATTACGA
>URNU01000028.1 GCA_900549275.1 uncultured Collinsella sp.
CCAAAGCGCTCACCGTTCTCGATGACCATGACGGTGGCGTTGGGCACGTCGACGCCCACCTCGACCACCGTGGTCGATACGAGCACGTCGATCTCTCCGCACTTGAAGGCATCAATCACGCGGTCCTTCTCCCCCGCCGGCATGCGGCCGTGAAGGCGTTCGATGGTAAGTCCCGGCAACGCCAGGCGCAGTCGGTCGAGCTCGGTTGCCGTATCGTGGAGCGGCACGGGCACGGTCACGCGGCCCTCGTCGTCGCGGGCAATACCAGGCACGTCTTCCAGCTCATCGACCGAGTCACTCGGCTCCACGAGCGGGCAAATCACGTAGGCCTGCTGACCCTTTTCATGCGCCTCGCGAATGGCGCCGTAGGCCAGGTCGCGGCTCGACTCGGTGAGCACGCGTGTCGTAACGCCCGCTCCCGGAACAGGTCGATGACGGATGATGCTCGTGTCCAGGTCGCCGTAGACCGAGAGCGCCAGCGTACGCGGGATGGGCGTCGCCGTCATGACGAGCAGGTCCGCACCAGGGCCTTTGGCACGCAGGGCATTGCGCTGGCCCACACCAAAGCGGTGCTGCTCGTCGATGACGACAAGCGAAAGATGCTTAAACGCCACGTCATCCGAAAGGACCGCGTGAGTGCCAAAGAGGACGTCGAGCTCGCCCGATTCCAACTGCGCATGGATCCGCTCGCGCTCGGCCGCCGGCGTGGCACCCGTCAGGAGCGCCCAGGACATGCCAGCCTGCGAGAGCAAGGGGCCGGTCTTATCGGCATATTGGCGCGCCAGCACTCCCGTAGGCGCCATAACGCAGGACTGAGTGCCCGAATCGGCCGCGACAGCCAGCGCGCAAGCGGCGACGGCCGTCTTGCCGGTACCGACGTCGCCAAGCAGCAGGCGGTTCATCACGCGCCCGCCATCGCACATGTCGTGCAGGATGTCTTGGAACGCGGCCGCCTGCTCGTCGCTCAGCGAAAACGGCAGGGCTTCCCTGAGCGCTGCCAGGTGCTCGCCCGCGGCATGTGTATAAGGCGCTACGTCGACCATACCGCCATCGTTGCGCAGGCGAAGCGCGAGCTGCAAGCAGAGACATTCCTCGTAGGCAAGACGCCGCCGCGCAATATCGCGCTCGGCCATACTCGAGGGAAAGTGAATTGAGCGCAGCGCGCGGGCATTGCTCATCAGACGGCGCTTGACGCGCAAGCGTGCGGGAATCGGATCGAAGGGATTGCCGACGACCTCGAGCGCGCCGCTTACGATGCGGCGCATCCACGCCTGGCTCACGCCATCGCTCACATAGTGGACCGGCAGAATGGTGCCCGCGGCACGCCCCTCCTCGAGCTTTTCGAAATGCGGAGAGGCCATCTGCTTAAAGCCGTAGGCAAACTCGACCTTACCCATCACGGCCAGGCGGTCGCCCTGCTTAAACTGCTGGGCAATCCAGGGCTGACGGAAAAAGGCGACCTGCAGCACGCCCGTCTCGTCCACCAGCGAGACCTCGGTCACCTGCATACGCGGGCGGGGCTGTTTTTGGACGATACGATCGACCGTGGCGACAATCGTGCACACGGTACCGATGGGTGCCATCTCGATGGACCAGGAGCGCGTAAAGTCCAGGTATCGATGAGGGATATGGAGAAGGAGGTCCCCCACCGTCCGAATTCCCAGACGGCGAAGGGCCTCCTCACGTTTACCCGAAACATATTTGAGTCGCGCGATATCCTCGTCGAGCGCATTGCTCTGGGCAAAGCGCTCCGAGACGCGCGGCACGGAGCACAGCTCGGACATGGGCAGTTGCCTACTCGATCGAGAAGATCACAGGATAGAGCGGCTGCTCGCCACGATGGGCATCAATCTCCAGGTCGGGCTGAGCCTCCTCGATGGCGTCGACGATCTCTTGGAAGGCCTCATCGGACAACTCCTCGCCGGCCAGAATCGTCAGCGCGTCGCCCTCCTCTTCCTCCTGCATGCGGTTGATGCAGTCGAGCGTGACCTGCTTCACGTCGGAGCCGACCACATCGATGGAACCGGCAATGATACCCATGACGTCACCGGAGTGAATCGGAGAGCCGTCAGAGGCGCTGGAATCGCGCACGGCACGGGTGACCTCGCCATCGCGAACCTCGCTGATGGCGTCGACCATGGCGGCAACAGCGTCCTCAAGCTCGGAATCGGGCAGGACCGCAAACAGCGCGGAGAACGCCTGGGGAACGGTCTTGGTGGGAACGACGGCGACCTTCTTATCGGTGCAGGCAGAGGCAGCGGCCTCGGCAGCCATGCGGATGTTGCCGTTGTTGGGCAGGATGATGACCGAGGTCGCGTTGACCTGGTCCACCGCGCCCAGCAGGTCGGCGGTCGAGGGGTTCATGGTCTGGCCACCGGACACGACCACGTCGACGCCGAGGGACTTGAGGATGTCGGCCTCGCCCGAACCGGCGGCAACGGCGACAAAGCCCAACGCCTTGGCGGGCTCGGCGGCCTTTTCCTGGTCCTCATGAATCTTGGCGGTACGATCGTGGGCCTCCATCTCCATGTTGTGGATAAAGACCTCGTAGATCTGACCAAGTTGCAGCATATGCTCGAGCACCAGGTTGGGGGTGTTGGAGTGCACGTGGATCTTGTAGTCGGGGTAGGCACCCACGAGCAGCTCGCAGTCGCCCATGGAGCCCAGGAACTTAAGGCACTCGTCCTCGTCAAAGGGAGCGTCGGCCTTAAAGAGGAACTCGTTGCAGTAGCGGAACTCCGAGCCCTCCCAGTCGTCGTTGGCCTCGATCTCAACGCGACCAAGGGCCGCGTCACGGGCGGAACCGGCGGAATCAAACGTGGCGGAGAAATCCTCGACAACGGTGCTGCGGCCAAGCGCGGCGGCAACAAAGTTCTCAAGGAAGATGGCAAAGCCAAAGGCGCCGGAGTCGACCACGCCGTTCTCCTTCAGAACGGGCAGCAGGTCGGGCGTGCGGGCGACGGACTGGTAGGCCTCGACGACGATAGCATCGAGCGCGTCCTCGGCCGAGAACTTCTTCTTTTCGCACTCGTCGGCCTTGGTCGAGACATCGCGCAGCACTGTGAGGATCGTGCCCTCGATGGGCTTGCGGACAGCCTGGAAGGCAACCTTGACGGCGCGACGGAAGGCGAAGGCGATGTTGGCAGACGTAATGGGCTCGTCGGCAGAGACGAGACCCTCGGCCACGCCGCGCAGAATCTGCGACGTGATAACACCGGAGTTACCGCGGGCGCCCATGAGGGAGCCGTGGGTGATGGCGCCGGCGATGGCCTCCATGTCGGCATCGGCGGAAAGGGCGGAAAGCTCCTTGGTCACCGAGGCGAGCGTGAGCGACATATTGGTGCCGGTGTCGCCGTCGGGTACGGGGAAGACGTTGAGCTTGTTGATCTCCTCGGCCTTGTCGGAAACGGCAGCCGCAGCGATCGGAAAACAGGTGCGAATGGTCTTTGCAATCATGGGTATTTGAATCTCCGTTTTCGGATGCTAGTTCAGACGGCTCTTGAGCGCGTCGATGTGGATGCCGATCTTAAGGCTGGCAGGATCGATCTGGGCGATCTCCTGCAGGGTGAAGGCAACGGAGCTCGAAAGATTGTGGCAAACGGACTTCATGTTGACGCCGTTCTCGAGCACGACGTGAAGATCGACCGTAAGGCCGTTCTCGTCGGCGGAGACAAGCACGCCCTTGCGAAGGCGCTGACCGGCAAGCAGGCGCACGCTCTCGGCGCCCTGGAGCTGCTCGGCCATACCGACGACGCCATAGCACGTCATCGCGGCATAACCGGCAATATCGGCAATAACGTCGTTCGAGACGCTCAGGCTGCCGTTAATGGTCTCAGACACAAGAATCTCCTTATCTGGTGCTCGCGGCACCATCTCGTGGGAGCAATCATTGCAATATTCTACAACGAGCGCGCCATGTTGAGGTGGTGGGTCGCGGGATTACATCCTCGACACGAAATGTTGATATGGCAACGTTCGTGCCAGGCTATCGCAACAAGAAAAAACCCGCCGCATAAGCGACGGGTTTTACAACCTGGCTCCCCGGGTAGGACTCGAACCTACAACAGCGCGGTTAACAGCCGCGTGCTCTACCATTGAGCTACCGAGGAATAGGTGCGTGCTCTCAAGCAACGAAGTTTATTATACGGACGAATCAGCTCAGGGCAAGAACTTTTTTGAGAATTTTTCCGACCTAGTCATTGGGGACGTCCCCAATGACTACATGAAAGCGCCCTCAAGCGGATGTACTTGAGGGCGCTTCTTGCTTGACTAGCTTTCGATATAGTCTTTGAGCTTGCTGCTGCGGCTGGGATGACGGAGCTTGGCCAGGGTCTTGGACTCGATCTGGCGGATGCGCTCACGCGTGACGCCAAACTCGCGGCCGACTTCCTCGAGCGTGCGAGGATGTCCGTCGACAAGGCCAAAGCGCAGCTCGATAACCTTGCGCTCACGATCGGCAAGCGAGTCGAGCACCTGGGTGAGCTGCTCCTGCAGCATGGAGAAGCTGGCGGCATCGGGCGGAACGATAGCCTGGGAGTCCTCGATGAAGTCGCCCAGCTGGGAATCCTCTTCCTCGCCGATAGGGGTCTCGAGCGACACGGGCTCCTGCGAGATCTTCTGGATCTCGCGGACGCGGTCGGCGCTCATGTCCATCTCGGCACCGATCTCCTCGGGGGTCGGGTCGCGACCCAGGTCCTGAAGGAGCTGGCGCTGCACACGGACGAGCTTGTTGATGGTCTCGACCATGTGCACGGGAATACGGATGGTACGGGCCTGGTCGGCGATAGCACGCGTGATGGCCTGACGGATCCACCACGTGGCGTACGTGGAGAACTTAAAGCCCTTCTGGTAGTCGAACTTCTCGACGGCGCGGATCAGACCGAGGTTGCCCTCCTGGATCAGGTCCAGGAACAGCATGCCGCGACCGACATAGCGCTTGGCGATGGAGACGACCAGGCGCAGGTTGGCGCTGATGAGCGCCTGCTTGGCCTCGAGACCCACGTTCTCGATTCGGGTCAGGCGACGCATCTCGGCGCGGGTGAGCTCGATCTCGCCCGCCTCGGCGGCCTCGAGCTTCTCGGTGGCATCGAGACCAGCCTCAATCTTCATGGCCAGATCGACCTCTTCGGAGGCGGTCAGCAGGTCGACCTTACCGATCTCCTTAAGGTACATACGAACCGGGTCGCCGGTCAGCATCACCGTGGAGGCATCGATGCCACGCACGCGCGAACGCGAACGGGACGTGCGCACGGTGCGCTTCTTCTTGCTCTTGGAAGAACCCATCTCGGCGTCGGCCTGGCGGGCCATCTTAAGCTCGTGATCGTCGAGCGAGCCGGAATCGTGCTCGTCGTCATCGAAATCGTCGGTATCGCTATCGTTATCGTCATCGTCGGCGTCCATGGGGGCGTCGTCGTTACCGCTCGCGGAGATAATCTGGATGCCGCTGTTGCGCAGCGCGGAATACACCGCGTTGAGCTGCTCGTCAGACACATCGATATCCTTCAGGGCGACCTGAATCTCGTCCTCGGTTACCGAAGTCCTGTTTGAGCCGTTGCCCATGAGCTTTGCAACGTAGGATTCCAGCCCAGTACCCGTGCTCTCACTCTTTTTTGGCACAGATTCTCCCTTCATAGTCCACAGGACTCATTACTTTAGCACACACATTGACGTCTATACCCAAAATTCAGACTGGATATAGGCGCGAATACGCTGGTTGACCACAACATCTAGACCTGGTCGGCGCCCGCCGTCTCCAAACCGATCAAACGGAACGGATCGGCCACGCCACCGATCGACTTTTGGAGCTCGCGCTGGCGCTGAGAATCTTGCATCGCTTGCATCGTCAGCACACGGCGCGCCTCATCGTCGAGCGACCGGTCCTGACGTAGCTTGGCCTGTGCGGCGCGCATGCGGCGCTTGATGGTGTAGAGCTCGAGGGTATCAAGCATAAACACGATGTTCGTCTCGGTGGGGTGCTTGCTCGTCGACGAAATACGCCCGGCGCTGACAAGCGACGCTGCCTCGGGACACACCGCGCGCGCCGCATCCATGCACGCCGTGGGGTCGGTGCCCGGCGGCGTCGCAAGCACGGCCCACGCGATGGACTCGTGACGCGGATCCACCCACTCGATCGAGCAGATGCGGTCGGCATACGTGCGGAACAGGTCGGGGTAGCTCGTGAGCATCGTCAACAGCTCGCGCTCCCCCGCCAAAGACTTTCGCTCCAGGTCGGTCAGCACGATCGGCATCGTCGGTGCCGTGGGCGCGCCCGTAGCGTCGGCAACCGGCGCCGCGCCATCCACACCAACCGGCACATCGATCGGCGGCATATCGTCGACGACCTCGACCGGCGCGGCCCCGTAGGCCTCGAGCGGAACATAGTCGTACGGTTCTTCCTCGACCGGCGTGGACACCGGCGGCGTCACCCCCGACGCCCAAGCACCGCGAGACGTCCCCTGCGAACCAGACGCTCGACCGCCCGCGCCGCCTGCACGCTCGGCCTGTGCCCGCTGGCGCTCGTAGTTCTGCTCGCGACGACGCTCGGCGTCCTCGCGTTTGGCAACATCGCGAAACACACGGCCCGAGCTCGAACGCACCGTCTCCAAATCCAAACCCAGCAGGTCGGCAATCTGGATAAAGTACGTATCGATCATGTAGCTTTCGCGCAGCGGATAGATGAGCGTCAGCGCATCCTCAAGCGCCTTGGCACGACCGCCCGGCGTGGTGATGTCGCTAGACTCCTGCAGTGAGCGGTACACAAAGTCCATGAGGGGCTCGGCGGCATCGATGCGCGCCTGCAGTGCCTCCCCGCCATGCGCGGTGATGAACTCCATGGGGTCGTTGCCGTCGGGAAGCACCACGCAGCGCAGATCCATCGAATCCTGCTCGATAAACTGAATCGCGCGGCGCGCAGCCTTTTGACCGGCGGCATCGCCGTCGAACATATACACAATGCGCTTGGCAAAACGGGTGAGCGTCTTTACATGATGTTCCGTCAGCGCCGTGCCCAGCGTGGCGACGACGTTTTTAATCCCCGCCTCCCAGCAGGCGATGCAGTCGGTATATCCCTCCACCACGATGGCGGTATCCTGCGCGACGATAAACTCCTTGGCCCAGTTAAAGCCGTAGAGGTTTCGCTTTTTATGGAACACGCTCGTCTCGGCGGTGTTGAGGTACTTAGGCTGTCCGTCGCCCATAATGCGCCCGCCAAAGGCGATGTTATGACCCTGCTCGTCAAAGATGGGAAACATCACGCGGTCGTAAAAACGGTCGGCAAGCTGCCCGCGCCCACGGCTCACGGCCACGTTGGCGTCGATCATCTCCTGCGGGGTAAAGCCCGCCTGCGACAGATGCGACACCAGCATGTTGCGACCCGGCGCAAAGCCCAGGCAGTAGCGGCGGCAGACGTCGCCACCCATACCGCGGCTCGCAAAGTACTCGCGCGGACGGCTGTCCTTACCGCGCATAAGCATGGTGTGATAGAACTGGGCGGTTTCGGCACACAGGTCATAGATGCGGGCGCGCTTGGTGCCGCGCTCGCGATGGGCGCCGGTATCGTGCAGCTCAATGCCGGCACGGTCGGCCAGGTAGCGAATCGACTCGGGAAAGCTCAGGTTCTCGCGCTTCATGATATAGGTGAAGACGTCGCCGCCCTCACCACAGCCAAAGCAATGCCACACCTGCGTGGCGGGGATAATGTGAAACGACGGGGTCTTTTCGCCATGGAAGGGACAGCAACCCCAAAACTCATGGCCGCGGGGCTTGAGCTCAACCGTTTCCTGCACGATGGCAACCAGATCGGACGCAGCGCGCACCTGGTCTTTTTCCTCATCGCTAATCACGGATGCTCACCCCCTGCTCACCCAAATGATGACGAATATCGTCAATATTACCCTCGACGGTCGCGATAAGCTCGTCCAGCGAATCGAACACGCGCGACGGGCGCAGCCAGCGCGTAAACGCCAGCGACACCGAGGCGCCGTACAGGTCGCCCGCATACCCGATCAAATTGGCCTCGAGATGCGCCGAGGCGGCATCGTCGGCATACGTCGGCGGCAGGCCCACGTTGACAGCGGCAGGCCATACGGTATCGTCGACCAGAACAAGACCCTCGTAGACACCATCGGCAGGCACCTGAATACCCTCAGGGACCTGGATGTTTGCCGTGGGAAAACCCATGTCGGAACCCTGGTGACGACCGCCGGCAACAATACCTCGCAACATGTACGGGCGGCCGAGCAGCTCGGCAGCAAGCTCAACATGACCCTGGCGCAGCTCCTGGCGAATACGGGTAGCGCAGATTGTCTGCCCATCGACGCACAGCAGCTCGTGGCCATAGACGTCAACTCCGTGCTCGGAACCCCATGTCTGCATCTCGGCAACGCCCGAGGCGCCGCCGCGACCCAGCCTAAAGTCGCTGCCCACACGAATCGAGCGGATATCGACGACGCGCGACAGCAGCTTAAGAAAGCCCACATGGTCGAGAGCCGCCACCGCAGGCGTGAAGGGAACGGCCACAACCGCATCGACCCCGGTGAGAGCCAGGGCATGCAGACGGTCGGCCGTCGTCATCAGTTTTTGAGCGGGCGAGGGACTCACCACCACGTCCGGGTCGGGATCGAAAGTGACCACGACCGCCTTGCAGCCGTGGTCACGCGCATCGCGAACGACCGCGTCAATCAGTTCGTGATGTCCCCGATGCACACCGTCGAACACGCCGATGGCGATCGACGCGGCGCCCAGGCACGCGCAATTATCAAATGCATCGGCGGCGACGATGCGGGCCTCATCCGACTCGCCCGCGAAAAAAATACGCGCGAGCTCGTGAGAGGCCAGCATCATCGAACACCGCCGATCGCCTGCGGAAAGACATGCTCCATAACAAAGCGACCGCCCTCGATACGGGCAAGCGCCTTGAGCCCGCCATCGAGCACCAGCGCAAACGGCGCCTTCGACGCATCGAAGCTCGCAAGCGCGCACTCAATAGGAATACGACGTCCGCACAGCAGATCGTCGGCAAGATCACCCGGCAAGTCGACGCGCGTGGCGCCCAGTGCCGCAATGGGATCCAGGGCAAAGCCGGCAGCGGACTCGGCAGAAAGCTCCTCGACCGCATGGCAGGCACCGATTGAAACAACACCGGAGGACGTACGGCGCAGCGCGGAAATATGTGCCGCGTTGTCGCAGGCACGACCCAGGTCGCGAGCGAGCGCACGGATATAGGTGCCCTTACTCACCGAAAACGCCACAGTCCAAACGCAAGCGTCGCCCTCGCCGTTCACGGCAATCAGGTCGGCGGAATACACCTCGACCGGACGCGGGGGCAACTCAACGGCATTGCCCTCGCGCGCAGCCTTATAGGCGCGCACGCCGTTGACCGAAATGGCCGAAAACGCCGGCGGCACCTGCATCTGAGGGCCCAACATGGCGCACAGGTGCTCGCGGGCATAGGACGGATCACGCAGGTCGGCGGCAACGGGCACCGTGCGGACGGCCTCGCCCTCCGCATCATCGGTATTGGTCTCAACGCCAAACGAGATGTCGGCGACGTAGCTTTTGGTATCGAGCGTGAGCATGCCCAACAGACGCGTTGCCTGACCCACGCCCACCACCATGACACCCGATGCCATGGGGTCGAGCGTTCCGGCATGACCGACGCGCCGCTCATGGAGGGCGCGCCGGCATAGCGAAACCACGTCGTGGGACGTGCAGCCCACCGGCTTATCGACGGCGAGCAGCATATTAAGTTGAGAAGGTGTACGACGAGCCATGTACCATCCAAAAAGTTAGAGCTCGACGGTCACCGAAGCGGGATCCTCCCCTACCAGCTCGGCCAGCATGGGAAGTGCCGCGGTGAGCGTCTCGGAAATCGTTCCGGCGTTGGTAAAGCCGGCGGCAGCGTGGTGCCCACCTCCGCCAAAGTTGGCCGCAATCTCGGAAACATCAAGATCGCCCTTGGAGCGCAGGTTGCCGCGCACCTTGGTATCGCCCTCGATGCCCTTAAGGAACAGGCAGACCTCGACGCCCATCACCGCGCGCACCACATCGACCAGGCCGTCGCATTCATCAGAGGTGACGCCGCATTCCTTAAGGTCGCTCTCGTAGGCGTAGCTATACGCCACGCGCCCGTGCGCGACCGTCTTGATGCGACCCATGACGATGGACTTGAGGTGCAAGAACTCGACACGCATG
>URNU01000029.1 GCA_900549275.1 uncultured Collinsella sp.
GCCAAGGGCGCCGGTGCCTGGGCACGTGCCAAGATCGATAAGCTCGCCGGCGTGGCCTCCACGTTTGGCGCCAAGGGCCTGGCCTGGATCGCCTTCCGCGAGGACGGCTCCATCAACAGCCCCATCGTCAAGTTCTTCTCGGACGAGGAGATGGCGGCTCTGCGCGAGCGCATGGACGTCGAGCCTGGCGACCTCGTGATGTTCGCCGCCGGACCGCGCCTGCTCTCTGACGAGATCCTGGGCGGCATGCGTTCCCACATGGCCAACGCACTCGAGATCAAGCGCGAGGGCCACGACTTCCTGTGGGTCGTCAACTTCCCGCTGTTCCATTGGGACGAGGACCGCAAGGCCTATGCTGCCGAGCACCAGCCCTTTACCCTGCCGACCGAGACCGACATCGCCAAGATCGAGGCCGACCCGTTGGCAGCCGGTTCCTGCACCTACGACTTTGTTATGGACGGCTTTGAGGCCGGCGGCGGCGGTATGCGTATCCACAACGCCGAGATGCAGATGTCCATGCTCAAGCTCCTGGGCTTTACCGAGGAGCGCGCCGAGTCGCAGTTCGGCTTCCTCATGGAGGCGCTCAAGTTTGGTGCGCCCCCGATGGGCGGTTTTGCTCTGGGCCTGGACCGCGTGTGCATGCTGCTCACCGGTTCCGACTCCATCCGCGACGTCATGGCGTTCCCCAAGACGGCCAGCGGCTCCGACCTTATGTCGGGTGCTCCGAGTGCCGTTAGCGGCGCCCAGCTCAAGGACGTCAGCCTGCGCCTGATGTAGGCGAGCGGCTACATATTGCCTGCAACGAGGGAAGGACGCGTGCCTTCCCTCGTTTTTTATGCGTCGAGGTTGTGAGGGCATGGGGTGACCGGACGTCGCGGAAAGCCCGGCCCAGTTTCCTACAGTGAGTCTCTCTGAACGAGCTGCATGTGCATGACGGTGGTGGTGGGCGCGGCGCCGTTGATCATGTCGAGCGCAATGCCTGCGGCCATGCGGCCTTCCTCGCGAAGCGGCTGACGAATGGTCGTCAACGCGGGGACGCTGCGAGCTGCGACCTCGTGGTCATCGAAGCCCACGACCGAAACGTCTTTGGGTACGCTAATTCCCGCTTCGTTGAATGCGGCGATAACGCCGGTCGCGATACGGTCCGATCCGCATAGCACGCCGTCGGCATGTATTTCGCGCGCGAGCAGCCGCCGCGTGGCTTGGTAGCCGTCTCCGCTGCTCCATCCGGTATAGATGACATTTTCATCCGGAAGGCTTTCGCCCAAAATTGCACGGTAGCCGCGAAGGCGGTCGACGACGGCGGGGTTATCCTGAGGCCCCAGCACGGCAACGATGTCCTTGCGTCCGCGATCTTTCATAGCGAGCGCCGCAAAGCGTCCGCCCTCTTCGTCGTCGGAGTAGACCGTCGAGAACACGTCGCGATAGGGATGGCCCTTGAGCTGGCCGCATAACACAGTGGGCACGCCCAGCTCGCGCAGCACCTCGAGCAGCTCACTGCCCTTGTAGGGCGAGACGTCGATGACGGCGTCAAACGAGCGGCGCTCAAAGTGCTCACGTGCGCGGTTGCGCTCATGCGAGGAAGATGCCTGCAAGATCACGGGCAGGTAAGACGACTCCGAAAGTTCCTCGGTAATACCGCTCAAAAACTCACTGTAGGTGGGGTCGCCGAACAGCTCATTAAGGGGCTCGGTAACCAGTACGGCGATAATTTCCGTGCGTCCGACGGCGAGCGCCCGGCCGCGTGCGTTGGGTACAAAATTGACTTCCTTGGCAGCCGCGCGGACGCGCTTTTTAGTTTCCTCGCTAATGCGGGGGGAGTCGTTGAGGGCACGCGATGCCGTGGAACGCGAAACACCGGCAGCTGCAGCAACCTCGGCAAGCGTCGGTGCGGTGCGAACTGGTTGGGTCATGGCGTCTCCTGGAAAATGCGGTCGATGTTGTTACTGATACGGGCTGGTGCGGATACAGCTTACTATAGTGCGCCTGAACAGCGTTCATGGTATCCGGTGACCGGTGTCGTTTTGCAATCAAACTGCGACTGAGCACGGCATGTATGGGCGAGACATAGGTAGGCGCGACAGTTGCCTGTGAGCTCAAGAACGATGCCCTGTGCTGTGTGCCTAAGCTTAGGGTGACATAAATAGCATGGTTGTACAACCGGTTGCACCGTTAATCCGGCAAAATCGACCGTTCAGCGGACAACCGGTTGCACAGATTTTTGTACCGCCCGTAAGATAAGGACAACCGGTTGCACAAAGAAGCACTACGATGACGAAGGAGCATCACCATGGACGCCATTAACGATTGGGAAAACCAAGCGCTCACCCACAGGAACCGCCTGGCACCCCATGCGTACTTTATGGGTTATGAGACCGCCGATCTCGCCGCTACGTACAGCCGCGAGCTGTCGCGCGGATTTGTCCAGCTGTCCGGCTCGTGGCAGTTCCGCCTTTTTGAGGGCCCCGCGGCCGTCTCCAACAAGGCGCTTTGCACGTACGAGCCCGAGTGGGATCACGTGGAGGTTCCGCACCTGTGGCAGGTAGACGGCTATGGCAATCTCGCCTATACCGACGAGGGCTTCCCGTTCCCGGTGGATCAGCCGTTCGTTCCCTCAGACGACCCCACGGGCGTCTACCAGCGCATCGTCAACCTTCCTGCCGTGCCTGCCGGCGCTCGCGAGATTATTCGCTTCGACGGTATCGAGAGCTACGGCGAGCTGTATGTCAACGGCAAGTTTATCGGCATGACCAAGGGTTCGCGCCTGTCCGCCGAGTTTGACGTGACCGACGCGCTCGTCGAGGGCGACAACCTGTTTGCGGTCAAGGTTCTGCAGTACAGCGATGGTAGCTACATCGAGGACCAGGACATGTGGTGGGCATCGGGTATCTTCCGCGATGTGTACCTTATGCAGCGTCCCGCCGCGCATCTGGTCGACTTTAGGTTCCGCACGCACCGCGAGGGCGATGCCGCTCTGATCACGCTCGATACGGTTGCCGAGGGCGCAAGCCGCGTTGTGTTTACGCTCAGCGATGGCGAGAACGTGGTGGCTACGGGTGAGTGCGTCGACGGCCATGCCGAGTGCAGCGTGACCGATGCCCACTTCTGGAATCCCGAGGACCCCTTCCTCTACGATCTTACGTTTGAGGTCTACGACGGCGACAAGGTGAGCGAGTACGTCCCGCATCGCCAGGGTCTTGCCGAGGTGACGGTCGAGGGCAATCATATCTACCTCAACGGCACTTACTTTAAGATGCATGGCGTCAACCGCCACGATCACGACGATCACAAGGGCCGCGCCGTGGGCCTCGATCGCATGCGCCGCGACCTGGAGCTCATGAAGCAGCACAACATCAACGCAGTGCGCACCTCTCACTATGCCAATGACCCGCGCTTCTACGAGCTGTGTGATGAGTATGGCATCATGCTGGTCGCCGAGACCGATATGGAGAGCCACGGCTTCGAGAATATCGGCAACATCGCCCTGGTTACCGACGACCCGGCATGGGAGCCGGCCTACGTCGACCGTATTGAGCGCCTGGTGATGCAGGAGCGCAACCACGCGTGCATCATCATGTGGTCGATGGGCAACGAGAGCGGCTATGGCTGCAACATCCGCGCGATGTACGCCAAGGCTCACGAGCTCGATGGTCGTCCGGTCCACTACGAGGAGGACCGCAACGCCGATACCGTCGACGTTATCTCCACCATGTACTCCCGCGTGTCGCAGATGAACGACTTTGGTGAACATCCGTTCCCCAAGCCGCGCATCAACTGCGAGTACGGTCACTCCATGGGCAATGGCCCCGGAGGCCTGTCCGAGTACCAGGAGGTCTTCGATCGCTGGGATTGCATCCAGGGCCAGTTCATTTGGGAATGGTGCGACCACGGCTTGGCTGCTGTGACCGAGGACGGCGTTGCCTACGACATGTATGGCGGCGACAACGGCGACTACCCCAACAACAGCAACTTCTGCATCGACGGCATGGTGTTCCCCTGGCAGCAGCCGAGCCCGGGCCTCACTGAGTATGGTCAGGTCATCTGCCCGGTTCGCATGGCCTATGACGCCGAGGCGGGCGAGCTGACCGTCACCAACAAGCGTTGGTTCACCACTCTCGAGGATGTCTGCCTGTCGGCCGAGACCCTGGTGGACGGCGACGTGGTCTGCCGCAAGACGCTCATGCCCGGCGCGGTTGCCCCCGGCGCGTCCGTCAAGCTTCCGCTGGTGATTCGCGAGGCCGCGGTAGGCGAGACCCTGCTGACCGTGCGCGCCTACACCATGGCCGCTCACGTCTGGTGCGAGCCGATGTTCCAACTGGGCGCAAGCCAGTTTGCCATCGCAAACCATCCGGCGCCGGCCATCGCGGCTCCCACTCGTCCTGAGCTTACGGTCGAGGAGACTGAGCAGGAGATTCGCATTCACTCCCTCAACGGCGAGCTGACCTTCAGCAAGGTAAACGGCACCGTGAGCAAGTGGAAGGCATCCGGCCGTGACGTCATGGCCTCTGGTCCCCAGGTTGGTTTTTGGCATCCGCTCGTCGACAACCACGCCCAGGAGTACGACTCCCTGTGGAAGGACAACTTCATTGATGTAATGCAGACGTCCACCCGCAAGGTTTCTTGGAAGCAGGACGGCAATGCGGTCGTCGTTACCGTGAGCCAACGTATTGCTCCTCCCGTCCGCGCGTTCGGCATGCGCGTCGAGCTTGTCTACACCGTGCTTCCGAGCGGTCGCGTCGACCTCAAGGTTTCCGGCGAGCCCTACGGCGATTACTCGGATATCATCCCGCGCATCGGCATCTCCTTTGAGGTTCCCGGTTGTGATCGTGCCGTCGAGTGGTATGGCCACGGCCCGGGCGAGAACTATCCGGACTCGCTGCGCGCCAACCCGGTCGGTCATTACCGCACTACGGTCGACGACATGTTCACGCCCTACGTTATGCCCCAGGACTGCGCCAACCGCGAGGGTACCCGCTGGGTCGCCCTGCGCTCCAGCCACGGTGACGGTCTGGTCGTGACGCGTCCGAGCGACGCCGCTTCCAATCCGTTCTCGTTCTCCACATGGCCCTATAGCTGCGAGGCTATCGATAACGCCAAGCATGTCTACGATCTTGTCCCGGGCGAAACGGTTACGGTCAACATCAACGACCAGCTGCTCGGCCTTGGCTCGAACTCTTGGGGTTCCGAGGTGCTCGATTCCTATCGCACCCGTTTTGAGAGCTTCAGCTTTGAGGTGTCCCTGCGACCGCTGACGTCTGCCGATCTGGCTCAGGCGCTGGCACCCATTAAGGAGGCATAAGTCATGCATATCTTTAACTCGCGTGCCGATTTCGACGCCCAGATGAAGTCCGTCAAGAAGTGGATGCGTACCGGTCAGGCACTCGACGGCGTTTCTGAACTGCAGCACGATGTGGCGTACTCTATCGGCGACTCGCTGGTGTATTGGTGGGTGAACGCCCACGAGGCGGCTACTGCCGATCTGGTCGGTCACCGTCGCTACCATGCCGTGCTCGCCCCGCTCGACGGCAATCTGACCGTTGAGGTGGCTTCCAAGGCCGATCTTACCTGTACGCGCGCCTACAGCGATATCGATGATCGCGAGCGCTTTGAGGGTACGGGGGAGACCGTGACGATTCCCGCCGGCGGCGTTGCCGTCGTCGAAATTGACGAGGCCTACCGTGTCGTGGCCGATGCCGCGGATCCCCGCGTCGTGGTACTGCACGTGACAGTCGAAGGTTATTCCTTCCCCAACAAGTAGTATTCGTCCGCCTGGACGTTTGCTTCGCGCCGTTAAGGGGGATGGCTTTGTTGACTCCCTTTTCCCCATTCCCCTTAGCAGGTGCGCCGTCCGTGTTTGCACTTGCAGCTCGGACGGTTTTAGATGACATTTAACAGATGATTGGGAGGGCTTATGAGCTCTGAAAAACGAGGAACGATTGGTTCGTTCGCTCTGCTGGGCATGACGGTCGCCGCCGTGTTCGGTATCAAGAACATCATCAACAACAACGCGGCCATCGGCTTGGCAGCTGCGCCGTCGTTCTTCTTCGCCACGCTTTTGTACTTTGTCCCCTATACCCTGGTTACCGCCGAGTTCGTCGGCCTCAACAAGGACTCCGAGTCTGGCGTGTACGCATGGGTTAAGACCTCGATGGGTGGTCGCTGGGCGTTCCTGACGGCATTTAGCTACTGGTTTGTTAACCTGTTCTTCTTTGCGTCCGTCCTGCCCAACGTCATCATCTACGCGAGCTACGTGTTCTTTGGTGCCAACGCCGAGCTTTCGCAGCTGTGGATCACCATTATCGAGATCGTCGTCTTTGCTATCGCCACGTGGGTTTCGACCAAGGGCGCTAAGTGGATCGGCTCCATTTCCTCCTTCGGTTCGACCGCGGCTCTCGGCCTGACCGCCGTGTTCATCCTGCTGTCCCTGGCTGCTGCCTTTGGCGGCGTTGAGTTCGCTACGGCTCCTACTCCCGCTAACATGGCTCCCGACATGAGCAACTTCGCAACTGCGTGGGGCTTCTTCGGTACGCTTGCCTGGATCATCCAGGGCGTTGGCGGCGCTGAGTCTGTCGGCGTGTTCCTTAACGACCTTAAGGGTGGCGTCAAGGCCTTCGTGCGCACCGTCGTTATCGCCGGCCTGACCATCGGCCTTCTGTATGCAGGCGCTTCGCTGCTGGTCAACCTGTTCATCCCCGAGGGCGGCGTTGCCATCTCCACCGGTATCTTCGACGTATTTGGCGCTGTCTTTGCCCACTTTGGCATTCCCATGGAAGTGTCTACGCGCGCCATCGGCTTGATCCTTCTCGCCGCCACGCTGGGCTCCCTCATGATGTGGACCTCCGCTCCCATCAAGGTCTTCTTCACCGAGATCCCCAAGGGCGTCTTTGGTAGCAAGATCGTCGAGCTCAACGAGCATGGCATTCCTGCCCGCGCTGCTTGGCTGCAGTTCGCCATCGTCGTCCCCATCCTGATCATTCCGGCCCTGGGCTCCGGTAACCTCGACGACCTGCTCATGATCGTCACCAACATGACGGCTGCCACCGCTCTGCTCCCACCGCTGCTGATTTTGCTTGCCTACTTTATGCTGCGCAAGAACTTTGACGCCGCTCCCCGTGGCTTCCGCATGGGTTCGCGCAGCTTTGGCCTGGTCGTTGCCGCATTCCTGCTTGTGGTCTTCTGCTTCGTGCTTATCTGCGGCACCATTCCGCTCGATCAGCCGCTGTGGCTGACGCTGGTCTACAACGTTGGCGGCGTGGTTGTCTTCTTGGGCCTTGCCGTGATGTGGTACAACCGCTACATCAACCGCCTGCGCGAGACCGATCCCGAGGCCGCCGAGAACGAGCTTCGCCCTTCCGTCCTCGATATGATGGAGTAGCGGCTAGGATTAATCTACGGCTGTGGAATAAATCGATTCCCTTTCCTAAGGAGGGGCCTTACGAGGCCCCTCCTTTTGTGTTTTGGGGCATGGTCTTGGCCCCCGTGGTCAAAAAATGCCAAATATGAGTACTGTTGCAAAAGAAGTGCCATATTTTTCGGCCTGCTCTGAGCGAAAATGGGCTCAAAATCGATTTATCTAACTCCCTTTAAAGGGCGTTTGACGGCTTTCAACCTCTTCGAATCGCTCAAATTAGGCAATTTGCTCTCGATTTTGCTGCTACTAAATTGGTGACAGTACTCATATTTGCCACTTTTTGACCACGAGGTGTTCAGAGGAGCTCTCGAGAAGCATCTAACGGTACAATAGCTACCACGTGGCTGGGTTTTGCCGGCCGAATGTGCGATGTCGTGGGAGGGGACATGGTCGAGTTTACAAAGACGATTAAAGATCCGTTGGGATTACATGCCCGCCCGGTTGCGCTGCTCTATGACATCATTGCCAAGCATCGTAGCGACGTGTCGGTCAGCATCGGCGACCGCCACACGGATGGCCGCGATGTCATGGGACTCATGGCTCTCTACGGCGAGTGCGGCGAGGACATCATCTTCCGCGTTTCGGGCGTAGATGAGGCCTCCTGTGTCACATCGATCAGAAATCTCTCGCTTTAAGCATGACAGGGCGTGGTAAAGGATGGTCCTTTGCCGCGCCCTTTTGTTTCGTATAGGAAACTTTTTCGAAATCTGAACGGGGACCCTTTCCAAAAAGTTAACCACGTGTTAGTTTACTAAAGCGAACATAGACGTGGTTAACTTTTATCGCGTCGATGTTGAGGACGAACTGACGTTAGGAGCCACTCATGTCTTGCGGACCGCAGATGCCGGCCATGCCGCTTTCGATGGTAAAAGCGGGCGAAACCGTACGCGTGTCCCGTGTAAAGGGCAATGAGGACATGAAACACCACCTCAAGGACCTCGGCTTTGTCGAGGGCAGCGAAATCCACGTGGTGAGCTCGAGTGGCGCCAATATCATCGTCACGGTGCTGGGCGCACGCTTTGGTATCGATTCCAAGGTTGCCATGCACATCATGACCGTCGGCTAGTCTGCAGCATTTCATAAAAACCGAAAGGGGGACAAGAGGATGAAGACGTTGGGTGACGTTAAGGTGGGCGAGAGCTCTACCATCGTCAAGCTTCACGGTGAGGGTGCGCTTCGCCGCCACCTTATGGACCTGGGGCTCATCAAGGGCACTTCGTTCAAGGTCGTGAAGGTTGCACCGCTCGGTGATCCGGTCGAGATCAACGTGCGCGGCTACGAGCTTTCCATCCGCAAGGAGGAGGCCGCCGTCGTCGAGGTCCAGTAAGGACTCGCGACGCATATTTCTGCAGATAAAGTTAGGTTTTTCTAACTTAATGCAGCATCTTTGAAGCACATTATCCAGCCTGCGCGGAGAAAGCAGCGCAGGCACACAAGGAAGAAGGATTGAATGGCGGATTCTCAGATCCATGTCGCGTTGGCGGGTAACCCCAACTGCGGCAAGACCACGCTTTTCAACCTGATCACCGGCGCCAACGGCTACGTTGGCAACTGGCCCGGCGTCACGGTTGAGAAAAAGGAAGCCAAGCTCCTAAGCGACAAGAACGTTACCATCACGGACCTCCCTGGCATCTACTCGCTTTCCCCCTACAGCCCCGAGGAGCAATGCTCGCGCGATTACCTCATGAGCGGCGAGCCCGATGTTGTCGTCCAAGTCGTCGATGCCACCAACCTCGAGCGTAACCTGTACCTGGCGCTTCAGGTTATCGAGACCGGCCTGCCTGTGGTCGTTGCCCTCAACATGGCCGACCTGGTCGAGAAGAACGGCGATAAGATCGATACGGACAAGCTCTCCAAGAAGCTCGGTTGCCCGGTCATGATGATCTCGGCCCTTAAGAACAAGGGCATCACGGAGCTGTTCGATCAGGTCAAGAAGTCCGCTGCTTCTAAGGGCCAGGTGCCGGAGCACAAGTTCGATTCCTCCATCGAGGACGTTCTGACGCACATCGAGAACAACCTTCCGGCGAGCGTTCCCGCCAACAAGCGCCGCTATTACGCCGTCAAGCTGTTCGAGCGTGATGCAGACGCCTGCAAGCTCATCAACCTCACTAAGGAGAAGGCCGCTCGCGTGGAGCAGCTGGTCGCCCAGTGCGAGCAGGATTGCGACGACGATGCCGAGTCCATCATCACCGGCGAGCGCTATGGCGTGATTGCCCACATCATTGACGAGTGCCTCACCAAGGCTCCGACAAAGATGAGCACCTCCGAGAAGATCGACCGCGTGGTTACCAACCGTATTCTGGGTCTGCCGATTTTTGTGGTCATCATGTTCTGCGTGTACTACATCGCCGTTTCCACCCTGGGCGGCGCGGTGACCGACTTCACCAACGACCAGCTCTTTGGCACCGACGGTTGGTATGTGCTCGGTCAGGGCCGCGATGCCTACGATGCAGCCGTCGAGGCTGCGGGCGACGATGCCGACTCGGTCGACCCGGCGCAGTACGGCCCCTATGTCCCGGGTATCACCACCGCGGTGCATGACGCCCTTGTGGCGGGCGGAACCGAGGACGGCGGTCTTGTTGACTCCCTCGTCTGCGACGGTATCGTGGCCGGCATCGGCGCCATCATGGGCTTTGTCCCGCAGATGTTCCTGTTGTTCGTGATGCTCTCTTTCCTGGAGGACTGCGGCTACATGGCCCGCGTCGCCTTCATCATGGACCGCGTGTTCCGCCGCTTTGGCCTGTCCGGTAAGTCCTTTATCCCCATGCT
>URNU01000030.1 GCA_900549275.1 uncultured Collinsella sp.
CCCTTGTCGGCGCCTGCGCGCTTTGCCTTGCGCTCGGCGTTGAGCTCGGCATCGCTCTCGCGCACCAGCTTAATGATCGCCGCGCATGCCTCCTCGCCCACCAAGTCGCGAGCACGCACCGTCAGGCGCGTCGCCTCCTGCTTGTCGCCGTCGCTTGCAGCATCGGTCGCGCACATAATCAGGCAGATGGCAATCTCGGCCGAAGGCGAGGTCGGCACGCCTTGCAGGGCCAGTTCGCCCATCACATGGTCGTCGCTCTCATCGGCGGCATCCGGATAGGCAGTATGGATCTTGTTGAGCAGGCGCGTCGTATGCGCGTCGCCAGGGGCCAAGCGCAGCGCCAGACGCGCGCAACCCACGGCCGCCGAGACGTTCTCGGTCTCGGGCTCAAGGAAATACTGGCCCAAGTTGGCGTAGGCGCGGGCGGCGCACTTGCCGTCGCTTGCACGCTCCAGCACCGAGAACGAGAGCGATGCCCATTCCTGCTTGTCCTCGAGTGCGCGGAACAGCTCGGCCAAATCCAAGCGATAGTTGCAGTTCATGGGGTCCCAACGCACAGCCTGCATCAGGGCATTACGAGCGCTCACATAATCCTGCTGGCGAATGTAGGCAAACGCCATATCAGAGTACAGGCGGTCAAACGGCACCTCGACCTGCACCAGCTCGCGCGGATCCTTTTCCACACGACGGTAGGCCAGACGCTCAAACTTGCTATCGAAGCTAAAGTACTGGCGGTTCTCCTCTGTCTTGCACTCGGCATCGATATACTCCTCGGCGAGCTCAACCAAACGCTCCAACAGCGGCGTCGCCGTGGCCAAGTCTCCCTGTGCCAGGTAATTCTCGGCATACGTAATGTCTTGTAGGCTGATGGGCAGGTCCATGGCAACTCCTCGGTCCGGGTGAAACGCGGCTCATTCCACACATGCGGCGTATACACAAAACCCGGGTCTCTTGCGAGGCCCGGGCGTTCATTTTGTGGTAGCCCGTACCAGATTCGAACTGGTGATCTCCGCCTTGAGAGGGCGGCGTCCTAAACCGCTAGACGAACGGGCCATATGTAGCAAATGCAATGGCTGGGATGGAGGGAGTCGAACCCCCATTGACGGAACCAGAATCCGCTGTCCTGCCATTAGACGACATCCCAATGACTGCATCGCTGCGCTCGGCTGTGCCTTTGCGCAAGAAAGAAATATACGGGAAGTCCCGCCATGACGCAAGCCCCAATTTTGACTTTTTTGAAATTCGGTCAAATTGGCCTAATTTCGTCCAACCCGTGAAGGACCTGTGAAGCCGACCGCTGTACACGAAGGGCAAAACGCCGCGAGCGGTAGCCGTCAACCGTTGGCAGATTCTACCGCGAAAACGATAGCACCAGGCAACACAATCGAAGTATCAATGATCGCGTAGATATCGAGGCGCCATGGACGAAGAGCTTGATTACCTATGGGAGGCCCTCGGCCTCGAGATAACTGCCATCCCTTGGCCAGATCGGCACAAAATTCATCCCACGCTACGCCCCGCCATCACAGTCATGCAGGCAACGTATCGCGGCGCCTCATTTTTGATGATGCGAATGGCATGGCACGCGACGCTACCCGACCTCAAGCGAGTTCAGGCAAGCCTCGTGGAGCTATCCGGTATTCCCGTCGTGATTTCTGAGACCCATTTGGAGCAACGCCAACGCGACCGTTTGCAAGCACAGCGAATCCCGTTCATCTGTCCCGACATTCAGGCATATCTGCCCTTTATGGACGAAGAGTACTGGAGCGGCAAGCCCAACAAACAGGTAAGGATCTACGACCCGCATAAGTGGGCACAGTTTGAGTACTGACCAGAGCGAACCCGCCGACGGAAAGTGCATCTCAAAATCTGCACTCGAAACAGGACGCACTTTCCGCAGTTGCTACAGCAGCGCCTCGGTCCAAGTCGCTTCCCTAAAACCGGGGATCGCAAAGTCATCGCCCACCAGCAGCGGACGCTTAACCAGCATGCCGTCGGTCGCCAACAGCTCATAGCATTCCTGATCCGACATCCCTGCATCCAGACGTGCCTTCAGGCCAAGCTCTCGATACTTCATGCCCGACGAGTTAAAGAAGCGACGCACCGGCAGCCCCGAACGCGCAATCCAGGTCGCAAGTTCCTCAGCCGAAGGATTGTCTGTAACAATATCGCGATCGACATACTCAACCCCATGCTCGTCCAACCAGGCCTTGGCCTTTTTACACGTCGAGCATTTGGGATATTCAACAAACAGCACTGCCATGGGGATTCCCTTCTTAGAAAAGACAAGTGTCTAGCAAACAGCGCATTGATGGCCATCTGCGACCAATGCCGATATTGTAGCCGGCGCCGACGCACAGGCGGTCGCGGTTTTCCATCTTGAGGTTAACGTCTCGCATGGACGCCAATGGTACAGGTTATGCGCTTATCCAAGCACACCGCCGCCGACGAGGCAAACAGCCCAACAAAGAAGAACTCTACGGTACGGGCGACACGACGGATGTTGGTACCCATCCACATGCAAACGGGGACAAGTGGGCCGGGGTGGGCGACGGTAGCCGTTGAGCCCTCGTCCCCGGCGCCCCTACCCCGCCTCGCGCATCCAGCGATCGAACGTCCCCACGCACACGCCCAGGCACTTTGCTGCCTGGCTGCGGGTAATATCGCCCGCCTCATAGCTATCGCGCACCAGCTCAAACTGAGGAGGGCACGGCTTGCGAGGTCGACCGAAACGGACCCCTCGCGCCCGCGCCGCTGCAATTCCCTCCGCTTGGCGCCGATGGATATTCTCGCGCTCCACCTGCGCCACGTAGCTCAGCAGTTGCAGCACAATATCGGCAATCAGGACGTTGGTCACATCCGGCGCGCCGCTGGCCCTAGCGCGCGTGTCAAGCAATGGCATGTCCAACACCACAATGGCAACCCCGAGCTCCTTGGTAATGCGTCGCCATTCCTCAAGAATCTCGGAGTAATTACGGCCAAGTCGGTCGATAGAAAGCACCACCAGCACGTCCCCGTCTCCCAGGACGTGCAGCAGCTCGCGATAACGCGGTCGATCGAAGTCCTTGCCGCTCGCATGGTCGGCATAAATATTCGCCGAGCCCACGCCATAGGCGCCCAGCGCATCCAGCTGCCGATTAAGATTCTGATCGCGCGAACTCACCCGCGCATAACCGTACACCGTCGCCATCTCATCCCCGCTTTCTTGTAAACCTGCCAAAAGGGACAGGTTTATTTTGGTAGGTTTTACCTCTCAAATAGCAGGTAAGCGGGCGGCCGAGCAGACGGCAAGGTAGCCATGATTCAAATGCGAAGGGCGGTCCCGAAAGGCCGCCCTCCGCTCCCCCACCATCAGTCGGGATTTGGCTAATGGATCAGCTTAAAGTCCAAGTGCCCACGCGTGGTATTGACGCGCGAGACCTCGATAATCACGCGCTGCCCCAGCTCGTAACGGATGCCCGTGTCGGCACCTGTGAGCGTTAGCGCGTCCTCGTCGAACTCGAACCACTCGTTGCCCAGGCTCTTGATCGAAACCAAGCCTTCGACCTGCGTTAGGTCCAAGCGCACAAAGAGGCCCATGCTGCTAACCCACGAGACGGTTCCGGCATAGCGCTCGCCCAGACGGTCCTCATAGTACTGGGCAATCTTGATCTTTTGCGTCGCATGGCTGGCGGCATCTGCCGCGCGCTCGGCATCGCTGCATGCGCGGCAGATCTGCGGCAGAATGCGCGGCAGCGACTCGCGCCCCTTGCCGATCAGGCGCGGCGTACGGACCAGGGCGTCCTTGCCGCCCAGCTGCTCATAGGCCAACTGCAGCTTGAGTACGCGGTGCACCACCAGATCGGGGTAGCGACGGATGGGACTCGTAAAGTGACAGTAGCACGGCGCGGCGAGCGCAAAGTGGCCCTCGTTGCGCGGCTTGTACAGCGCGCGCTGCATGCTGCGCAGAAGGAGCGTGTTGACGAGCGGCGCGTTAGCCGTGCCGGCAGCAGCGTCGACTGCCGCCTGCAACTCGTTGGGACTTCCCAGGGCAATGCCCGCCGCACGGCGTTCATCGATGATGCCGAGCTGCGCCAGCGCCACAGCAGCACCGTGCAGACTGTCGGGGCTGGGGTCATCGTGCACGCGATAGCACGCCTCGATGTCGCGGTCGGCCAGCCACTCGGCAACGCACTCGTTAGCCAGCAGCATTGCCTCCTCGATAAGCGAGGTTGCACAGGAGCGCTCGCGTGCCACGATCTGCACGGGCACGCCGTTCTCATCCAGCAGCGCGCGAATCTCGGCCGTGTCAAAGTCGACCGAACCGCGTGCGCGACGTATGCGACGCCGGAGTTCTGCGAGTTCGTTTGCGGCAACCAGGAAATCGGCCAGGTCAACGTTACAGCTGCGAGCAGTGCCCTCGCACGCAAGCCCGCGCTCAAGCGCTTTCTCGCGCGAGGCTTCGGCCGCAGCGACATCCTCCGCAGCGCCCTCCAACACGGAATACTCAACTGCGCCGGCACGCACCAGCAGCGCCTCGGCGCCGTCATAGTCCATACGCACACGCGAACGAATCACACTGGGATAGGGATCGTAATGGCGCACACGGCCCTGCGCGTCGAGCTCGATGTCGACGGTAAACGCCAGGCGATCCTCATCGGGGCGCAGGGAACACAGGTCACAGGACAGGCGCTCGGGCAGCATGGGAAGCACACGATCGGCAAGGTAGACCGACGTCGTGCGATGCCGGGCCTCCAGGTCGATATGCCCGTCCCAGGCGACATAGTGCGAGACGTCGGCGATATGCACGCCCAGCTTATAGCCGCCCTCGGGCGTGCGCTCGAGCGAGATGGCATCGTCAAAGTCGCGCGCATCAACCGGGTCGATGGTAATGACAAAGCGATCGCGCAGGTCACGACGAAGCGGGTCTTTAAGCGCTGCAGTCACATCGAGCGAAAGCGCCTCCGCCTCTGCCAGCGCCGCCTCGGGATAGCTGTCGGTATAGCCGTAGCGTGCCATAACATATTGGACGCCCAGATCGGGCGCATCGTCACCGCCGATACGGCGCTCAAGAGTCACCGTGCCCGACTCCAAGCGCGTCGGGTAGGTCAGAATACGCGCGACGACGACATCGCCAGGGCGCACGCCCAGGCGCTCCGCCGAAGTGTCCTCAGGCAAAATAAAGAAGTCAGCCTTCAGGCGCGAATCGAGCGGCTCGATCACTCCGAGCGGCCCGGCGATCCGGTAGGTACCTACCACGCTTATAGCCGCACGTTCAACGACGCCTTCAATCACGGCGCGACGCTCACCATGCGGGCTGTTCTTAATGCTCACGGCAACGGTGTCGCCATCCATAATCTCACGCTTACCGCGACCCATAACCTTGTAATCGCCGTTGTCGGTTATGACATAGGCACTGTGCTCATGGAGCTGCACGCGGCCAGTCAGGCTCGGACGACGCTCGCTGCGCACCGGCCCGCGTTTATTGCGTGCGCCACGCTTATGTTTGTTATTGCGCCCCATGGCGCCTCCTTACTATCGATAGCCGTTTACACCCCAAGAGTCTACCCAAATGATCCCTAAGGGAAGGCAGGATTGCGGATCACTCGAATCGTCCGACCCCCTAAGTGATCCGTTTTCCTCCGTCCCCAGGGGATCAAAAAACGGGCCGCCCCTGGAAAGGGACGACCCGTTGCAGACGGCATATCCGCAGCGCTTACACGCGCAGATAACGGCGCATGGCGATGGCAGAACCAAAGAGACCGATAATGACACCGACGAGAATCAGTGCGGCGTAGGTCACCAGATAGTACTGCATCGGCAGCGCAAACGACATCCAGCCGACGCTCGCCTGCAGGCGCGGAATCATCAGATTGCGCAGCAGCTCCAAAACACCGATGGAAAGCAGCGAGCCCAGAATGGCCTGCAACACGCCCTCGGTAATGAACGGCCCGCGAATGAAGCCGTTGCTGGCGCCCACCAGGCGCATAATCGCAATCTCGCGACGACGCGCCGTAATGGACAGGCGAATCGTGTTGTTGATAAAGATGAACGCGATAAAGGTCAGCAGACCGACGAGTACCACGGCGGCGATACGGATGTAGTTGGTCACCTGGAACAGGCGGCTCACTTCCTCCTGGCCATACAACACGCTCGCGTTGACGTCGCCGTCGTCCGCGATCTTTTGGAAGTCGGCATTCTTCTTGAGCTTCTTGGCCGTGCTCTCGACCTGAGACGGGTCGTCCATCTCAATCGCGAACGAGGCAGGAAGCGGGTTCTGGCCGTCGAGTGCGCTCATGGTGGCGTCGGCGTTGCCCGACATCTTGCTCGTGTACTCGGCCAGCGCGTCGTCCTTATCCTTATAGGTCACGGACTTGACGTTGCTCCACGTCTTGAGCTCGGCCTCAAAGGCCTGGACGTCTGCCTGATCGGCATCATCGCTAATAAAGGCATTGATGACAACCTGATCCTCGACGGTGCCGATCACGGAGTTCAGCATCGCGGAACCCATAATGAACAGGCCGATGATAAACAGCGAAAGGAAGATCGTGATGACGGCGCCGAGCGAGGTGGTCCAGTTACGGAAGAAGTGGCTGATAGCCTCTTTGAGCGAATAGCCCACGTTAGTTGGTGCCATAGTTGCCGTAACCTCCCCTCTCCTGGTCGCGGATTACGTGGCCGCCCTCGAGGGCGATCACGCGACGGTGCATGCTATCGACCATCTCGCGGTCGTGCGTGGCAACGATCACGGTGGTGCCGGTACGGTTAATGCGCTCGAGCAGCTTCATAATGCCCAGCGAAATCGCCGGGTCGAGGTTGCCCGTGGGCTCGTCGCAGATAAGCAGCGGCGGACGGTTGACCATAGCGCGGGCAACGGCGACGCGCTGCTGCTCGCCACCGGACAGCTGATCGGGCAGAGAGTCCATCTGATCGGCCAGACCGACCAGGCGAAGCACCTCGGGCACCTGGCTGCGAATGACGCCCTTGGGCTTGCCGATGCACTGCAGGGCAAACGCCACGTTTTCGTAGGCGGTCTTCTGCGGCAGGAGCTTAAAGTCCTGGAACACGGCACCGATCTGGCGACGCAAGAACGGAACCTTGCGGTTCTTGATCTTCATGAGGTCCTGGCCGGCGACCAAAATACGGCCGCTCGTCGGCTTGACGTCGCGGTTGAGCGTCGACAGCAGCGTGGTCTTACCCGAGCCGGAGTGACCGACCAAGAAGACAAACTCGCCCGGATAGATCTCGATGTTGATGTCGTCGAGCGCGGGCTTGTTGGGCTGTGCCGGGTAGATCTTGGTGACGTGCTCCATGAGGATGACGGGCTCGACACCGGCCTGCTTGGCCATCTTCTTGCGGCTGGCCTGCGGATCGATGGGCGCAAACACCGACGTAAAGTCGGGGTTGTTGAGCGCATTGTCGAGGCTTGCGACCTCGGCGGCCTGATCGCTCTCGACTACGGGAGCCGCGGGCTGCGTGGGATCGGGAATACCGGCAAAAAGGCCGGACTGCGCAGGCTGTGGCGCCGGAGTCGCAGGAGCCATGGGGTCGGGAATACCGGCCATGACAGGCTGCGGCGCAACGCCGTCCGCCTGGGGCTGATCCACGCGAGCGGTCACCTTCTGCACGGGCTCAAAACCCGCGGCCTCGGAAAGCTCAACATCATTGGTGGGATTGTAGGCAAAGGGATCTGATGCCGGCTGTGCCTGATCTGCCGGCTGTGCGGGGATCGGGCTAAACGGCTGATCCTCTGAATCCGGGGTGGCGAAACGAGTGCCCACGGCGCCTGGCTGCGTCTTGGGGGCGTCATCGCCCGCACCGGAGGTACGGAAGTGGTTACCCACTGGTGCTCCTTATCGTCGTGCGTTTAAACTACATGAGCGCTTTGTATTTTAGCAGCATTAGCTTTGCTGCACATAAGAAGCATGGCGGGGTTTTGGTCTCACCGGCCGTGCGCAGGGTTACCTCCCAAATCGTCCTCGGACATGTCGGAGCCCCCGCTGCGCACTACGTGCGGCGGGGGTCCTCCGTCCTGCAGAAAGATTTGGGAGGTAACCCTGCGCACGGCCTGCGGCTACTTAGGGGCCGTCGCGTTTTACTTGGGTGCAGCAGCGCCGTGCTTGGGGGCTGAATTGCACTTTGTTGATATGGGACCGCTTCCCGGAGGAAGCCCTTGCTTGAAATGGGCTCGATTTGATTGTTGCGCAACTTGGATTTGGATTGTCGATTTACAGTGGCCTCGATAGGAACGCCTATGGTTGTGGGGGCTAGTATGAATTGTCCTTATTGTGGAGCTGAGTTGCGCGATGGCGTGAGGTACTGCACAGCGTGCGGGGCTGCCGTCAATGGCATCTCTGCTGATTCTGGGCTTCGGGTAAAGCCTCGAAACCACGTTGCGGTCATCCTTGTCTGCATGCTGGTAATTGGCATTGTCGGCGGTAGCTGTATGGGTCTCCATCTGCGGCAGGTGCTGTCGCACTTTGTATCCGCCCATTCGGAGCACGCCATTGTGTTGGATGTCGCGGCTGCGGGCTGGAACACCGATAACGGAGCATCGCGCGTTCCGATACACATTACGGGCAAGACCATCGACGGAATAACGGTCGACAGGATTGAGTTCGTCGCCTCCGATGGCTCTGGCATCAATCTCAAACAAGGTGTCTACACGCTCGAGGCAGCAGGTTCCCCTATCGCTGCGGACGGCACGATCTATCAAATTCCATGCACGAGTGCCACACTCGTCCTCGATGACGCCTTTGCCATGGGTGAAACGATCGATCTGGCCGAGCTTGCAGAACAGGGTTCGATTCTCACCTTCTGCCCCATTGATGCCGCCGATGTAACCAATGACGAAATCTATGATGCCGCTTTGCTCGCCATGACATACAGAGGCAGCGATGCCCCCGATGTCGCCGCACTGTGCCAAGCCGCAATCAATCGTCGCGGCGGCGCCAACACAAGCGGGAACGCCTTCGAAAGTTGCGGTGAAATACGGATTAATTGAGCCTTTAGGCTGGCAAAACAGTCCTTATTTCACCGCAACTGAAACAGGGGCGCTCTCCAAGAGAGCGCCCCTGCCGGGTTTCCATAGTACTGGCGAAGCAGTTTTATAGTTCTGGCGAAGCAGTCCTTGAGATCCGTCTTGCCTTAGGCCAGGAACTCCTTGGTGGTCGCCACGATGTTGGCGGCGTCCAGGCCGTACTTGTGCAGGAGCTCGGCACCCGGGCCGGACTCGCCGAATGTGTCGTTGACGCCAATCTTCTTGAGCGGCGTCGGGCACTGCTCGCACAGGACGTCGGCAACGGCGCTGCCCAGGCCACCGATCACGGAGTGCTCCTCGACGGTCACGATGTGGCCGGTCTTGCTGGCGCTCTTGACGATCAGGTCGGCGTCGATGGGCTTGATGGTGTGCATGTTGATGACCTCGGCGTCGATACCCTCGGCAGCGAGCTGCTCGGCAGCCTCGAGGGCCTCGCCGACCATCAGACCGCAGGCGATGATGGTAACGTCGGCGCCCTCGCGCATAACGATGCCCTTACCCAGTTCAAACTTGTAGGTCTCGGGATCGTTGATGACCGGCGAGGCCAGACGGGCAAAGCGCATGTACACGGGGCCGTCGCACTCGTAGGCGGCGCGCGTCACGGCGCGGGCCTCGACGTCGTCGGCGGGAACGACGACGGTCATGCCGGGAATGACACGCATAAGGGCGATATCCTCGCAGCACTGGTGCGTGGCACCATCCTCGCCCACCGAGATGCCGGCGTGCGTGGCGCCGATCTTGACGTTGAGATGCGGGTAGCCAATGGAGTTGCGGACCTGCTCAAAGGCGCGGCCGGCGGCAAACATGGCAAAGGTGCTCGCGAAGGCAACGCGGCCGGTGGTCGCGATACCAGCGGCAACACCCATCAGGTTGCTCTCGGCGATGCCCACATCGAAGAAACGATCGGGGCAGGCGGCCTTAAACTTGCCGGTCTGCGTGGCGGCGGCCAGGTCGGCGTCGAGGACCACAAAGTCATCGTGCTCGTTGGCGAGCTCGAC